>JALWFY010000161.1 GCA_027013815.1 Desulfohalobiaceae bacterium
CATAAAACCTGACAGAAGCTTTGAGAGGAAGAAGCACTCTTCTACTAAATTTCCTGTCTCTAAAAAGGTCGGTTTTTAGGTGGTTTGGAGCTTAATTCATTGGCATTGGGCTAAAGCCGTCGATTCCGATTATGCCATCTGCAAATTGGGAATCGGCGTGTTTACACCCGTAGGGTGCGATTGCCATCGCACCGTCAAAACCAAACACGCAAAAAACAAAAAAATCGTAAATGTTTATCAATTCACGGTGCGATAGCAATCGCACCCTACAGGAGCAAAAAATGAAAAACCGACTACTACAAATCCTAACCCTGCTACTACTAACAGCATGTAGCCCAAACAACCCAACCCCACACCACAACAGCACCTCTAACCAAGCCTCTATCAAAGAAGCAAAGTTAAAACTTGATACCAAAGGGCATACAGCACTTATAGGAGATATTATTGTTACCAAATCAGGCGATATTATCTCAGCCTCTGATGATAAAACCATTAGAGTGTGGGATAGCAAAACAGGAAAAGAGAAGCGAAAGATATTGGGGCAGATTGGAGCAGGTAATGAGGGGAAAATATTTGCTATGGCTTTAAGTCCTAATAATGAGTTTTTGGCTATTGGGGGATATTTAGCAGGAACAAGAGAGAGTGGAGAGAGATATGCTATTAGAATCTATAACTACCCCACAGGCAGACTTATAAAAGTTTTAAAATCACATAAAAATGCAGTCGATGACCTCTCTTTTAGCCAAGATGGAAAATATCTTATCTCTGGTTCAGCAGACAGAACAGCCAAGATTTGGGAAGTAAACAGTTTTAGATTAAAAGATACACTCTCTTATCATACAAACGATGTCTATGCAGTTAAGATAATTAAAAAAAATAGTAACTATTTTGCCATAACAGCAGGACTTGACAATAAAATAGCTCTTTATAATATGCAGACAAAAAAAATAGTAAAAAGCTTTAAAGCTAATTATAAGTTACAGTATCTCGCCACCTCAAAAGAGCATATTGCCGTTTGTGGAAAAGGCAAAGAGATATTAATATTTGATACCAATTTAAATCTTTTAGAGAATATGAAAATTAAAAGTGAAACCGTGCCTGAAGGATTAGCCTACTCCCCTACGGGAGAGTTTTTAATAGCAGGAACAAGTGGTCATCCTCTTAATGTAAACATTTATAGCAAAACCCAAAACTATCAAAAAATATTCTCTTTTAAAAAGCATACCAATAGCACAATAGCCGTTAATTTTCTCAATAACCAAACAGCCATCTCAGCAGGGGGGAATAATAACGAAATATATATTTGGAGTATAAAAAATGGCAGAGTTTTAAAAAAGATAGAGGGGATAGGAGAGAGAGTTTGGAGTGTAGGTATTAGAGGAGATACTATTGCTTGGGGGAATAAAGGTAGAAATGTACATAATAATAACTCTTGGAGTATTCAAAAAACCCTAAATCTAAAAACCTTTAGAGTGAAAAACGAAAAACGAAAAATGAAAAATTTAAAAAGAATCTCAACCACCTATAAAGAGTACTCTCTTATCCATACCAAAGGGGGAGCTTATGGAGATAGTGATGCTACACTCTTAATTAAAAAACATGGCAAAACTATTGCCAAAATTACAAGAGGTGCTACCAATGGATATATACACAACTGTTATGGCTTCTATAAAAACTATATTATTTCAGGTGGCTCAAATGGATTTCTAAAAATCTACAATTTAGAGGGCAGAGAGGTTGCCAATTTGGTAGGACATATAGGCGAGGTTTGGTCTATTGCTCTTGATGGAGATAGATTGGTCTCAGGGAGTGATGACCAAACCATTAGGGTTTGGGACTTATCTAAATTAAAAAGAGAGATGAAGCCCCAACTAAACCTATTCATAACAAAACAAAACGAATGGATAGCATGGACACCCCAAGGTTTCTACAACGCCTCAAAAGGAGCAGAACAATACATAGGCTACCACATCAACCAAGGAGCAAACAAAGAAGCAGAGTTCCTAGACATTAAGCGATTTAAAAAGCAGTTCTACCGACCAGACATTATACAAAAAGCGATTAATGGCGAAGATATTAGCTCTTATGCTAAAGACATAGACATTAATAGCCTTTTAGAAGCAGGACTACCACCAAAAGTTAAAATTTTAAATGACTCTACTGACATCAATGATGAATCTATAGAAGTTGTGGTTGATGTTTGTGATGAGGGTGGAAGCTTTGATAACTTGCGATTTTATGTAGATGATGCACCTATTAAATATCTTAGTCAAACCAAAGCATTTCGACATCAAAAAAAGGCTCATGGAGACTGTAAAGTGATAACGCAGACTATTTCTGTGCCAAGTGGAACACATACCATTGGGTTTAATGCTACCAATAAAGAGGGAAATATTATCTCTAATACCTCAACCATTGTCATAACCAATACCAAAAAGGCAGAAAGAAAACCAAACTTGCATATCTTGACACTAAGCGTAGCCGACTATAAAGATG
>JALWFY010000162.1 GCA_027013815.1 Desulfohalobiaceae bacterium
ATGGGGCAGGATTGAAAGGCCATTAAAGACCGACCCCTGTCTGGTCTCACCCCCTGTGGTCACCTTATAATCCAAATTAAGATTGTCTTCTCTAGCAAACTTCTCTATCTCTGTTGAGATATGATCAGTATCTTCTGGGGGGAGTACAAATATTATCCCCTTAATTTTAGGTATGTTCCCAAAGGTGATTGCACTATGCCAATATAGAGGTCTTTGTCTCCATTCCAAGAACTGTTTTCTTCTACCCACACAAGCCTTTAATCGAGAACCTTGACCTGCTGCAAGTAAAACGGTCCAAATATTCATTGGTAAAACAAGCTATTCCAGTTCAAAATGCTCTTTCCAATAAATAAGCCTTTGACAATTTGGACAACTAAGTATCTGTAGACCTTTTTGTAGTTCTATAAAGATCTGTGGAGGTATGCTAATATGACATCCAGTACAAACAGAATCTTCCACTGGCACTATCACTGGATTGTTTAGTCTTGACCGAATAAACTCATACCTATTTAAGATTGGAGTAGATATCTCTTTTGCAAACTCATCTCTCTTTACCTTTAATTCCTTTAATCTCTTCTCGCATTTTCCAATTATGTTATTTAGATCTTTTGACTTTTTCTCTAATTCCTGAGAAATTTTACCAAGTTCCTCATTTAAGGCATCTAATAACCTTTGCTGGGTCTCTAGCTCCTCTTCCAAGGTGAGTTTTTCCTCTTCCTTCAACCGGTTGTTCTTCTCCAGGGTATCTATTTCCCTCATTATTGCGTGATACTCCTTACTGTTCTCCACCATCATTAGCTTGTTTTTGCTCTTTTTTAATTTTGCAAGATCTTCTTCGATTTCCTGAGAAAGTTTTTTGTCCTTTTCCCTTAATAAATTTAATTTTTCTTCAATTTGTTCCTTTTGAGTTTCCTGGACTTGGAGACGACTTTTTAGAGATTCCACTTCCTGTGGGGCCTGCTTGAGCCTTTTGTTTAGCTCACCCATTTCTTTGTCAATATCTTGCAATACAATCAAGCTCTCAATCTCCTTTATATAACTCAAATCAATACCTCCTTTATACTTATGGGATCTAGCCCTTTAAAAAATTTGATCTCTATATTGATATTTTTTTCTTTAAACTCCCTTTTAAGAGTCTCTGCAAACCTCTGCATCATTATTTCTTCAAGGATAAAATGCCCCACATCTATAGTAAAACCCAACTCTTCAATGGATTGAGCCACATGATATTTCAAGTCACCAGATATAAATATATCACTTCCAAGTTCAAATGCCCGTTTGGCTAGAGACATCCCTGAACCTGGACAATAGGCAATTTTCTTTATTGTTAAAGGTTCTTTTCCAACTGTAACAAACTGACTTCGACCAAGGATTGAGGCCAATCTATGCAAAAAAGAAGATATCTCCATCTTATCTGAGATATCCCCTACGATGCCATATCCCAAAAGGAGATTCCCATCATCTAATATGGGTTCTATGGGAGTCAAATTTCTCAAACCCAAATCTTTGGCAAGCCAACTAACTGGACCATCTAAATTTACATCTAGAGAAGTATGGGCACAGTAAAGCCAAGCGTCTTTTCTTATTACCATCTTTATCACGCGGGTAAATGAATTATCTTTATTTGGAAGTCTTGGGGACAGAGTAGTTGGATGATGGGTCAAAATAAAATCTGCTCCCCATAAAAGGGCATCTTTTATTGTGTTCTCTATTGGGTCAAGGGCTATCGCCAGCCTCTTTATTTCCCTTCTATCTCCTAGTATATGAAGTCCAGAACTATCCCAGTCTGCAGAAAATCTTGGATCAGCTATTTCCTCTATGTAAGAAATTAAGTCCTCTGCTTTCACTTTAACCTACTGTTTTTATTAATTAAAAACAATAAAAAAAGGCTTCCGTTTAAGGAAGCCTTTTAAATATTTTGTTAAGTATGTATTATTAACTTACCCATTTTCCATAATTCTTAATTTTTGATGGGCCTACCAGGATTTGAACCTGGGACCTTCCGGTTATGAGCCGGTGGCTCTTCCAACTGAGCTATAGGCCCATCGTGACGACAAGATATATTATCTATTTTTTATTTCTAAAAAAGTCAAGTAATTTTTTTCCAGACCATAACCTTAGGTAAGGATTTAATATCTATCTATAACAAATTAATTCTCCCCCTCTTCATTCGTCTTGACTAAAATAGGTGTAAAAGATAAAAGAAAAATCTTAGGTGTTTTTAAGTTACAAGAGACATAAAAACTTAGGATGCAAAATAGCCTAGCCAATTTAATTTTAAGGAGGATATTTTATTTATGGCCAAGAAAAAGGGAATTTATTTTGAAGGTGCAGAAAAAACAGAGAATGGATTAAAGTTCAAGGGAGTAATACTAGAGCCAATTGTGGAAAATTGTAATGGGTGTGAAAGGATAGCCGAGTTTGAAGGAGAAAAATATTGCACTAGTTATGCAAGACCAGCTGCAAAGTGGAGAAATGGGGCTTGTAATTTTGCCACACACGTGAAGGCCACAATTGACAAGACAGGTCAAGTAAAACTCAATCCACTAAAGGCATCTAAACGTGCTGCTAGGGGTAGATAATGATTAATAGTTATTAGGTTATGATTTTTGAGTTGTAAGTCTAGACAATTAACGTATATAAGTAGGCTTATCCAACTCAAAACTCATAACCTATTTTTAGACAATATAAATTTTAATAGAGGAGGAAATGAAAAATATTTTTAAATACTTAAACACACAAAAACAACAAGTAATAAAACTTCAAAAAGATTTAGTTAGCATCCCTGCCCTGTCTCCTGAAAATGGTGGGGAAGGAGAATATAGAAAGGCAAAATATATACTCTCTTATTTAAAAAAATATAATGAGTTAGAGATAAGGGAATTACATGCCCCTGATAACAGGGTTCCTTCAAAGGTCAGACCCAATATAGCGGCCTTATTAAAAGGGAAAGACACTTCAACCACTTTATGGATCGTCTCCCACATGGATATAGTACCACCAGGGGATTTGTCCTTATGGGACACAGATCCTTATATGTTGCATCAAAAAGGGGATCTCCTCTACGGAAGGGGGGTTGAAGACAATCATCAGGGAATAGTATCTTCTATACTCTTGGTCGATGCATTAATAAAAAACTCTGTAGAACCAAATATAAATCTAGGGCTCTTGTTTGTAAGTGATGAGGAAACAGGAAACAAATATGGTGTTGAATTTTTATTTAAAAACCACAGAGAAATGTTTAAGGATTCTGATGTATTCTTAATACCAGATTTTGGTTCTAAAGATTCCTCTCTGGTGGAGATATCTGAAAAAGGAGTATTGTGGTTAAAAATAGAAGTTACGGGAAAACAATGTCATGGTTCCACTCCTAATGAAGGCAATAATTCTCTAGTGGCTTGTGCTGCCTATATTATGAGACTAAGGGACCTATATACTGAGTTTAATCAAGAGGACACTTTGTTTTCTCCCCCAATATCTACTTTTGAGCCAACAAAAAAAGAATCAAATGTGCCTAATATAAACACTATACCTGGTAAAGATGTATTCTACTTGGACTGTAGGATCCTACCTGTATATTCAATTGATGGGGTAATAGAAAAAATAAAAAAGATGGGTAGAGAAATAGAGCAAGAGTATGGAACAAAAATAAACTATGAAGTTATACACAGGGAATCTTCTCCTGGAACAGATAAAAATAATCCTTATGTATTAAAACTCATCGATGCCATAAAAAAAGAGTATGGAACCAATGCAAGGACAATGGGAGTTGGGGGAGGGACTGTGGCTGTATATCCAAGAAAATCAGGAATCCCTGCAATTGTATGGTCCACTCTCCTAGGTTGTGCACACCTGCCAAATGAACATTCATCTATTATGAATACCATAAGAGACACAAAGGTCATGGCAAGACTTTTGCTAGACTAAAAAATAAAGGAAAGTTTTTGCTTATAAAAATAGGTTATCTAATCAATGAATACACAATTCCTTGCCAGAAGCTATTTAGCCCAGGTGAGTGAGAGTTTCATCACAAAACAATGGGAACTCACTGGCACAACTCTCCTGATACTTGAAATAATCGCATTAACCACTTTGGTTATTCTTTTGATCTACTTGATTCAAAAAAGGATTAGGACCTTCAAGAGAAGACATGCTAGTAGTCCTTTTATAAAAAAGGAACCAAAAAAAATCTTAGATATCCTAAATAAAGCCCTCATTGATAGGAGCAAATTTGAGGTCAGTTTTTCACAAAAGCAGAAATTTTCAGCAAATTGTAGTTTAGAAGACATCCAGAAAAATTCCTTGGTGTTAGAGCTTCCTCTAAATATATTTCCCAAATCTAATTGGAAAGGGAGAAAGATTTATGTATATTTTAGTGTGCCTGGGGAAAAATTTGGGCATAGGACCTATTATTTTTTTGAATCAGAGATAATATCTTTTTTTTCTAAGGGAGATATTAATTATATAATTGTCAAAATCCCAGACTATCTGGAATTAAAACAAAAGAGACGACATTTTAGAATTGAAGCGCATAATAAGGATTTTGACAAAATAATTGTATATTTGATTAGGAACCAAGCTAAAATAACTAATATCTACCATTTGCCTAAACCTATTTTTCAATATATAAAAGAAAAAGATAAAGGGGATGGAGTCAGCCTAGACCTATCTATTATAAATATCTCTGCTGGAGGGATCAGGATTAAACTTAGCAATGAATTTAAAAAAGCAATTGGATTTGATGTACAAAACCCCCCTGACCTGATCATTTTTCTAAAATTCTATAATGAAGACAAAGAAAAAAGACTATTTTTATGGTGTAAAATGAGAAACTACAATGAAGATTATATTACCAAGGACCTTGAAATAGGGCTACAATTTATAAAACAAGGGATAATTGATCCTAGAAATAAGACAAGTATCTTGTGGAAAGATATTAATCCAGAGGACGGACAAGATGATATAGGAAGGTGGGTATTTCTAAAAAATTTATATTTAATTCGAAAGGGAATAACATAAAATAAAGGAGGAAATAACCAGTGGAAGAAGGGTCTGAGGGCAAATTATGGAATGCAATAAAAAATTTTTTTTCCGGAGGAAAGGATACTCAATCTATTGAACATTTAATAGAAGAAGCCAAGGACAATAGGGTTATACCCAAAGATATAGCTTCCATGATGTCTAATCTCTTAAAATTAAGAGAAAAAAAGGTATATGAAGTCATGGTTCCAAGGACAGATATAGACTGTGCTGAAGAAAAATTGGATATACAAGAAATAGCTAAAATTATTATTGAAAGTGGTCATTCACGGATACCAATATATAGAGAAAACAAGGACCAAATGGTGGGAATTGTACATGCAAAAGACCTATTACCAATACTTTTAAATGAAAAAAATACATATCTAAAAGATATAATGAGACCTCTCTTCTTTGTGCCTGAAACAAAAAACATCAAGGATATGTTATTAGAATTTCAATCAAAAAAACTCCACCTAGCTATTGCAATTGATGAATATGGCGGTACATCAGGATTAATCACCTTAGAAGACATCTTAGAAGAAATAGTTGGTGAAATAGAAGATGAATATGATACCCCAAAAGAGGAAGAAATTCAAATCCTAGAAGACTCTTCATGCCTTGTGTCTGGAAGAACGTCCTTAGAAGACCTAAAAGAACAACTAGGGATTGAATTAGAATCAGAATTTGTGGAAACTATTGGCGGATATCTAACTGAGATCGTTGGGCGAATACCCAAGATGGGAGAGGCCATAAAAATTGGAGAATATAATTTCCAGATAAAAGAAGCAGATGAAAAACACATCCACAGCATCTTGATCTATCCAATAAACAAGGAAAATATTTCCATTCCAAAGGCCCAAGATGAAGAAGATATTTCCAAGTAACTGGGTAAAATAATTTAGTAGGGCTTGTTTTTTATGTTGATCTTCTTGCTCACCATTGGTACCTGGTTTGGTTTTGCAAACCCTATAATCCAGATTCCACCCCTCGTTATATGTATTCCTTTAATATTTTCCCATATTGCTAAGGAAAGTAACGCTCTAAAGACCACATTTAAACAAAGTTGGATAGCTGGGACCATTATTTATAGTTCATGTCTTTACTGGGTGGCCTATCCTGTATGTAATTATACCAATATGCCCTTTTGGATGGGACTCTCCTGTCCCATATTGCTTGGGCTATATCTTGGCTTGTATAGCTCTGTTTTTTGTATATTGCTATGGTATATTAGAGATTTAAATTGGTTTATCAGAGGAATAATAAGTGGACTTACCTGGAGCTCATTAGAATATATTAGGGGCACATTGTTCACTGGATTTCCATGGCTAAATATTACCCAGGCCTTTGCTCCATGGCCAAAATTTATTCAACTTATTCAATTTTCGGGTTCTTTTTTATTCTCAGGAATTATAATATGTATTGGTATATGGATTTATGAAATAAGAAATAAAAAAGTAGTTCCAGGTACCTGCGCTATCTTATCCATAATTTTTATTTATATAATTGGAGTAAATCTATATAAAATTCCTTATAAATCCCAAAAACATATTTCTTCTCTAATTGTACAGGGTAATATTGATCAATATGAAAAATGGGACAAAAAATTCAAAAAAATGACCCTTAATAAATATATAAATATAACATCTTCCCATTTAAAAAATAAATTAACATTAGTAATATGGCCTGAAACTGCAATGCCCTTTCTTATTCAAAACATATCTCCTCTGCAATCCAAGTTATTAAATTTTGTAAAGAAAAATAATATTATGTTGCTCACTGGCGCCCCAGCCTATGAGATAAAAGGTCAAAAAATTCAATGGTATAATAGAGCCTATTTAATTTCCCCCAAAGGCCCAATAAAATACTATGATAAAGTCCACCTTGTTCCATTTGGGGAATACGTTCCAATGGAAAACATATTTCCTTTTTTAAAAAAAATAGTCCAAGGCCCAGGAGATTTCTCCGCTGGACGGGGTATATATCCAATGAAAACTAGAGGTATTGCAATCGGGACACTTATTTGTTATGAGATAATCTTTCCCAATCTTGTGGCAAATATGGTTGAAAATGGGGCACAGGTTTTGGTAAATATAAGTAATGATGCATGGTTTGGGGATTCATCAGGACCATATCAACATTTAAATCAGGTAATTTTAAGGGCAATAGAGGTCAAAAGATATATACTTAGATCTACCAATACTGGTATATCGGCCATAATTTCTCCAAGGGGTGAACTAAAAAATATAATACCTCTAAACAAAGAAGGGGCCATCTACTGTAATAAGGTAGATCTCATCTCATCTAAGACATTCTTTGTAAGGTTTTATAATATAATAGAATATGTTGTGTTCTTAATGAATATTTTATCTTTTATAATAATATGGAGTATAAAGACAAGATGGCAGAAAAACTGATCCAACTCCCAGAGATTAGAAAACAAAGGGATGAGATTGTAGAAAAATATACATCTTTAAGGGGGCGTCTTTGACACAACTATATTAGAGACAGAACTTGCGGAGGTAGAAAAGGCCCTATCAAATCCTGAGATTTGGAATGATCCTGACTCGTTAAAACTACTCATGCAGAAAAAAAACCAATTGGAAAATGAGTTAGACCAGGTAAAAAAATTAGAAAATGCAAAATTAAATATGGAAGAGTGGGTGGAACTTGCAGAGGAGGAAGATAATTTAGAGGTCTTAAGTCTAGCAGAAGAACAGATTAACTCCTTTAAAAAGATATTAGAAGATTTTGAATTAAGGACCCTTCTTTCCTTAGAACAAGACAAAAACAACGCTATCTTAGAAATACATCCTGGGGCAGGTGGGACAGAAGCCCAGGACTGGGCTGAGATGTTGCTCAGGATGTATAAAAGGTGGGCGGAAAATAAGGGCTACAGGGTAAAGGAATTGGATATACTTGCAGGAGACGAAGCTGGTATCAAGAGTGCCACTATCTTAGTTGAAGGTCTATACGCATATGGCCTATTAAAGGGTGAGAGAGGAATACACAGATTAATTAGGATTTCACCCTTTGATGCATCGGGACGCAGACACACTTCCTTTGCTTCAGTTGATGTATATCCTGAAGCAAATAAAAACATAAAAATCAATATAAAAGAAGAGGATATCAGGATTGATGTGTTTAGGGCTGGAGGTCCTGGGGGACAATCTGTTAATAAGACCAGTTCTGCTGTTAGGATCACTCACATACCAACTGGTATAGTAGTCCAGTGTCAAAATGAAAAATCACAGTTTAGAAACAAAGAGATTGCATTCAAAATATTAGAGGCAAGGTTATATGAGAGGGAGATACGAAAATTAGAAGAAGAAAAACAAAAACAATATTCTCAAAAAAGCGCTATTGCCTGGGGTTCGCAAATAAGGACCTATACCCTTCAACCATATAGGCTTGTCAAAGACCATAGGACAAATACTGAAGAGACAAATGTGGACAGGGTCCTAGACGGAGAACTGGATAAATTTATTAGAAACTATTTATTGTATCTTCATGAACAAAAAAGAAAATAAATATAAAAAATTAGAAAAAGAAATACTATACCTCCAAAAACAACTGATGGAGTTTATGTCATCTAATAAACAGGAGGGACTAATTGTATTTCGTCCAGCCAAGGGACTTAGTTTAGATGAATTCAAAAAGATTATTATCCACAAAAGATTATTTGATTGGCATGCAATTAACTTAGATGGGGACGTCACCCCAACATTATTAGAAATTTATGAGACCTTGCAGTTATTACAAAACATGGCCCAAACAGACCCACTTACTGGACTCAGTAATAGAAAAAGGCTATTTCAGGTCTTGAACCTTGAGGTGGAAAGGAGTCATAGGACCAACCAGCCAATGTGTCTGTTTTTTATTGATATAGATAACTTTAAAAAGATAAATGATACCCTAGGACACCACATTGGAGACATGGTACTCAAAGAGGTGGCAAAGGTGTTAAAGAATGAGTGTAGAAAAACAGACTATGTGTTTCGGTATGGTGGAGAGGAATTTGTTATCTTATTTCCCAGTACTTCTCTTTTCCAAGGAGAAATAATGGGGGAGCGGATAAAAAAAACCATCAAAGAGCTTAAATTAAAGGATGACAGAGGACATACATTTCAAATTACATGTTCAATAGGGATATCCTGTTATAAAGGTCGAAAAAAAATCGATCCAGAAATTCTTATCAAAATTGCTGATAAGGCAATGTATGAGGCCAAAAATACAGGCAAGGATAAGGTTGTTATTGGTGGTATTGTGGATATTGACCTTGAATCATTTGAAAAAATGGTAAAGGTCAATGCTGAAGAAAAACAATTTCTTTTTTCAAAATAAAAGATTAAGCTACTATGAATAAAAAACAAAAAAGTCTTACTATTTCAGTATTGAGCGGAAAAGGAGGAGTAGGAAAGACCAATATAGCCTTAAATCTAGCATATATATTACATGCCTTAAATAGCCCTACCCTTTTGATTGACTGTGATTTAGGATTAGCCAATTTAGATATCCTACTTGGTATTACTCCTGAAAAAAACCTTGAATACCTCTTAAGACCAGATACCAAGGTAGAGGAAGTATTGATACCTATTGAAGATGGATTGGGATTCCTTCCTGCTGCCTCTGGTGTTCCAGAATTGGTAGAATGGGACAATGACCTTCAAACAATAATATTTAAAAAATTAAATTTATCTTTAAAAAAATATCATTTTCTTATTTTAGATCTTGGTGCAGGTATTAATTCTACAGTGATAAATCTAGCAACAATAAGCAAACTAAAGATAGTGGTGATTACCCCAGAACCTACATCATTGACAGATGGATATGCGCTTATAAAAGTGCTAAGGACCCAACATAATATCAAGGACTTTTTTATCATAGTCAACATGGCCAAAGATGAGAAAGAGGGAAATAGTACATTTAAAAGACTTAAACTTGCATGTGAAAATTTTCTTGGCATAAAGATCAATTTACTTGGAATTATTCCAGAAGACAATGTGTTGCCTATGGCAGTGGTTAATCAAACCCCTTTATTTAAATATAAAAAAGACTCCTTGGCTGTAAATCACCTCCAGGAAATCGCTATTAAATTAAAAAAGTACAGAGATATATTGATTCCCGATCTGACCTTACCATTTAACTTGGAGACACTTTTAAAAAAGAACAAGTCTTTTCAAGAAAAAAATGAAACAAAGAAATGAAAACCCCTTGACCAAATAGGCATAATCTTGCATATTTAATTTAATATCTTGAATTTATAGTATTAAATCTTAAAATCTTGGTAGGGGGAGAAAATGAATAAGAGTGAATTGATTAAGGCCCTGGCAGACAAAAAAAATTTGTCTATGGAAGATGCAGCCCTTATTGTAAATACTTTTTTTGATTCCATTAAAGACGCACTAAAAGAGGGTAGAAGGGTTGAAATTAGAGGTTTTGGTAGTTTCAAGATAAAGGAATATAAAGGGTATGTGGGTAGAAATCCCAGCACAGGAGAAGAAGTCAATGTAAGACCCAAAAAACTCCCTTTTTTTAGAGTTGGTAAAGAATTAAAGGAATATCTAAATCTATGAAAAAATTTGTGTGGGCCATCGCTTGCCTATATTTAGTAATTTCATCGGCCATCTTAGCGGTGGCCCAAGACAATAACCTTGTCATAATATACACTGCAAATACTGAAGGCATAATAAGTCCCTGTCCCGTGTGAGGGGGAAGATTACTTGGGGGATTGGCTCGGAGAGCCACCATATTAAAAAAAATCAGAAAAAAATGGCCTAATGCATTATTTCTTGCTGGTTTCTATGAATTATCCAATTATAGAGAGTTAATAAATTTAAGAAAATTAGATAAATTAACCAGGGCCTTTAAAAAATTAGGATATGATTATAAAGTGTTAAGCAAAAAAGAGGCCATGGTTTTAAAAAAACATGGTATCTCCTTAAATTCCTGGACAGTTAATAGTAACTACCCTATAATAAAGCACATCTTTATATTAAATAAAAAAATCTATATAATTGTCCTGCCTGAACAATTTGCCACATTAAAAAATAACTCTATAAGGGAAAGATTAAAAAAAATTCAAAAAAATTCTGATCTTATAATCGCTATTAGCCCTTATGGGTATGATCTTGAATACAAGCTCTTAAAAAAATATCACTATGATGAGGACTTTGACATCTTGCTTGGTAGTGGAAAGGGACCTATTTTTAGATATAGATTAATTGGTCAACACTGCGTGTGGATAAGACCTATATCTCAAGGTAAGGCTATTTATTGTATTGTGATTAAAGATTTTTATAACGGGACGAAGACTACTCTAAAAGACAATATAGAAGTCCAGAAAATATACTTAACTCAAGACATCTTACCAGACAAAGATATTCAATATATACTCACCAAATGAGATAACTAAACTTATACCAGGAGTTATCTTATGGATATTCAAAACAATATTATATTCTATAAGATGCATGGAAGTGGAAATGATTTTGTTATAATACCACCAGAAAATAACTTTTCTTTGGATTACCCTACTATGTCTTTATGGGCAAAGACTATATGTACTAGGGGTTTTTCAGTTGGTGCAGACGGACTGATCTTTTTGACAAAAAAGGGGATAAAGAATCCATTGGCCAGTTATAAATGGCATTTCTATAATTCTGATGGATCAAGGGCAGAGATGTGTGGAAACGGATCTAGGTGTGCTGCAAGGCTGGCGTGTGAGTTAAAAATAGCCCCACCCCTACATGTATTTGAAACAGATGCTGGGCCAATTAAAGCGGAAGTGTCCATAAAAGAGAAAGTAGTCAAGGTCCAACTCACTCCCCCAACTAACTTAACCCTTGAGAAAGAGATACAAATAGATGGAAAAAAATACAAGATCCATCATGTAAATACAGGGGTACCTCATACAGTGCTATTTTTCGAAAACACAAGGACACTTGACATAGACCATATTGGTAAACAGATTAGGTTTCATAAAGAATTTGAACCAAATGGAACCAATGTGAATCTGGTAGAAAAGATAGGGGATAATCACCTCTACATAAGGACTTATGAGAGGGGCGTTGAAGGGGAAACATATGCGTGTGGCACAGGGGCAGCTGCATGCGCATACATTGCCATAAAATTGGGACTAGTAGAAATGAAAGAAATTAATATAACTACCTCAGGGGGGGAAAACTTACAGGTCTCAACTGATGGTTCTGATAATTTGTATCTTACAGGAAATGCCGTACTTGTATATAAGGGAGAGCTAAATTTAAAAGAACTAGGATTATAGAAATTTTAAAGCCAGCCCCAAAAAAACTTGAAGGGCTGGCTTTAGCAAAAGGAGGAAGGTTAATAATTAATTAGCAATAATAATGCCAACACAAATCATCCCCCTATCTTAGACTTTAGTAGAATTTAAAGTTAAAAAATTTTGACTGCAATATATAAGATAAAAAATAAGATATCATACTTAACCTATTAAAAAGAAAGAATAAGCTAGAATAAGTCTTTTTTTATAGAAAATTTCCTTTAGTAAAAAATTTTTAACTACACATGGACTGAAATTGGGCAATGGCCATAATAAGGTCTAGTATTTAATCCTAAAACGGACAATTGGTATATTATTTTGACTGTTTTCACCTTCAAACACTAAAAATATTCTATTTGGATCTATTTTATCTATATCGGTCAAGTATTTTACCACTCTCATCTCTCTATTCTTTGCAAGTTCTTTTAAATCAGATTCACTGATTTTTATATTTTTTAATAAAAATTCTTCCATAAATTTCTTTGGCTGTTTCTTTAATAATCCTAATATATTTTTGGGCTTGTTTTTAAAAGAAGAATCTTTATATGCTAGTTTTAAATATTTTAAATATTCCTTGTCTCTTATTTTTATTTGTTCTAAAGAAGAGATTTGGGACCTATCTTTTTTTGAGAGTACATCAAACTTCTCTCTTTTTAACAACAATAAAAATCTATTTCTCCTAAGTGGTTGTATATCTCTTTTCTTTGAATAATATCCTTGAACCTCTATTTTTAAATCTGGTCTCTCTTTTAGCACCTGAGCCAATTTATTTAATCTATCTTTTGCTTTTTCAGACAAGACAGTAGAACCTGGATCAAACTCAAGGATATCTAATCTCTCTTTTGTACCAATAATTGCCCCTAAAATGGAAAAAGGAGACATTGCTATTCTTACAAATATATTTTTTATTGCCGCAAAAACAACCCTCCCATAACTAAAATTTGGATCGTCTAAATCTCCAGACACAGGTACATCCAATGTTATTTTTCCTGACCTATCCCTCAATATGGCAAGACCTAACTTAACTGGCAATCTAGTTGCTTCCTCACTTTTCACCTTTTCTCCAAGTTGAAACTGATCGAGTATTATATTATTTCTTGCCTTAATCTTGTTTTTATCTAAATTTAACTTTAAATTATAAAACAACTTACCTTTTTTAACTTTATATCCCAGATACCTTTGTATATAAGGAGAAAATATATCAATAGATACACCTGATAATTGTATATTGAGATCTGCATTACGACTTATACTAAAGGGATTCAATGTCCCTTTAATATTTGCTCTGGCTTGATTATTTAATATTGCACTTAGGTGTACCTTCCCTGTAGAATTTATCTTTGATTTAATATTTAATATCTTACCATTTATATTATCCACATTAATTAAAAAATTAGGAAGAATAGACATATCTTTAAATAAAAATCCACACTTAGAAAAGGCTATTGTTTTAAAATTAAATTTATAATTAGATTTTTTATTTTTATCAGTTTTATGAATATTGCCTTGTCTGGATTCTTTTCTATGAAGTAATAATGCAAAGTTAGTGTTTCCATTTTTTAATTTTATCAATTTATTATGGAACTTATCAACTACAACATTATTTATTTTAATAACAAGGGGATTATTTTGAAATAAAATATTTTTTAACCTTAATTTATGAAATCTAAGAAAAGGCGTCTTTGAAAGATTTTCCAAAAAAAGAAAATCCCCTATGGTGGAATCTCCATTAACTCTTAATAAAAACTTCCCTTTATTTTCTACCTCTACTGCCCCTTTGAAAGAAAAAACACCCCTTGTTAAGGAACCATTTAGATATTCACCAATATATCCATCAAAGGTGGGCAAAAACAATTTATTGATTACTGTATTTACTCTAAATTTATTAAAGTTAGAGCTACAAATTGCGTCTATGTCCAACAATCCCTTATTATCAAGACTAGATTTTATAAATACACTGAAATTTTCTCCTCCTGGATAGTTAAAATTTTTTAATTCTAAAAAAACCTTATTAAGATCAATTGAAACCAATCTATTAGGATAGCGATCTTTAAGAGACAGAAAACCATTCACTATTTTAAAAGAGTTAAGGGCTATCTTATAATTATCGCCTTTATTGGACTTTAATTTATTTTTTTTATTTAATGAGTTAGGACTATTTTTTTTGTCTATCAAATTATCAACAAAATTCAGGACATTTAATGAATTATTCTTATTTCTCTTAAGATAAATATTTGGGGTATCCAGTTTTATATCCTTAAGATATAGATCCCTATTCTTTAAGTCTAACTTAACCCCAAAAGCAAAAAGTTTTTTTAAGGCCAAGATTTTGTTGTCTAATGTTTTATTCCCCATCTTATTAATTGGGGATATACCTAGATTGGAGATAGTTAAGTTAAATAAAAACAATTTTTTTAATGGCTCAATATCTAAAATATCTAACCTCAGAGTCTTTGTATTAAAAAAATCCATATCTTTTTTTGAAAATACAAGATCATTTAGCTGTATCCAACCTTTAATTATCAAGGAAGGGGTTTTATCCATCTTAAAATTTATATTCAGATTAGATGACAATTTGCCAGAACTTAGGTTAATTTTATATGGTATTTTAATATAATCTAAATATCTTTTTAGATCTAAATTTGATAATATTACATTAAATTTCGTATCTTTAGTAGTTGTAAAAGGTTTTGTCTTTCCGTTTAATTTTAAGGATCTCCCATCTATATATGCTGAGAAGTGTGGTTTAATATATATATCTTTTTGACCACCTATATTACTTACAAAGGGTATTCCAATATTTATATCACTGATATTGTGTGATGAATTAGTTATATTATCACTAAAATTAATTGTAGAGTTAGTTACTTGAATGTTATTAATAGAAAAGTAAAAAGGTTTACTTTTTGTTTTTAAATTTGATTTACCTGACTCTGTTTTTAACAAATCACTAAAGTTAAATTTTTTATTTTTGTATCGTATAACATTAATTTTAACATTATTTAGATGCATTTCACTTAAAATAAAATATTTCTTTAATAACTGAGTCACTTCTAAATTTAAATTGATTAGCCCTAAACTCAAAAATTCTTTATTTCGATTTAATTTATTACTAATATTTAGGTCATAAATCTTCACGTTAAATGTAAATGGATTAAAATAGATCTTTTTTACCTTAATAGTTCTATTAATCGACTTGGCTATACGTGTTTTAAGTAAATATGACGATGCATAAGGGACAATAAAAAAACCAAATAATGTATATATAATAAGTCCAACACATATCCATATACTCAATTTTATCATAAGGTTGGTCTTTCTATAGATAATAAAAATTTTTTTAAAAAAATTTTTTTCTTGCATCTTTACCTCTCAATTAAAACTCTTTTTTCAGATATTAACATGATGTCTAAAAAACACAATATCAAAATTATATGATCCAAAGAGCTTGTCCATTTCCTAGATAATGTATTAATTTCTTTATATTTATTTTTTTAACATAAAAGCTTAGTCAATAATTTTCTAATTAAGACACAAAAAAGGAATCTATCTATAAGACAAAAAAATTACCTGATTATTTTATAATCACAGAATTAAACGAAATATCTATACCCCCCATATTTATTTAGGCAAATCCCAATGCTTGTATAAATCTTAAAATATTTATATAATCATCCAGTAAAGCAAACCTTAATTATTATGGATACATAGTTAAGTAAGTATTCTTATTAAATACAAAAATCAAGGATCCCAAAAATGCGTGCACTTATATTACAAGATAAAAAATCCATTAAAATTACAGAGATGTCTATTCCAAAAGGTCTCTCTAAAGAAGATATACTTATGAAGGTTATGTATTGCGGAATCTGCAGGACTGATGCAAAGATGTGGGAGGTGGGACACAGGGATCTGACCCTTCCTAGGATACTTGGACATGAATTTGTGGGAACAATAAAAGATAAAAAAGGTCTTTTTGTAGTTTGGCCAGGGATTTCCTGTGGAAAGTGCGATTTTTGTAATACAGGTAGAGAGAATCTATGTGACCACATTAAAATCATAGGATTTCACAGAAACGGTGGGTTTGCTGAATTTGCCATTGTGCCTAAAACCAGTCTTATCCCTGTTCCAGATGAAATTCCTGCAAAAATGGCTGTGCTCGCAGAACCCATTGGATGTGCCATTAATGGGGTCTCCAAATTAAAAGGAAAGACCATTTTGGTACTTGGGGCTGGGATAATGGGACTAATGTGTTCCATGTGTGCAAGGGAATATGGATATAATGTATATCTATATGATACAGATAAAAAAAGGCTTCGCCAATCTAAAGAGATCCAAAATGAACTGGGTATTGTATCTTGTGAAGAATTACAATATGGTTTTGACGGTGTAATAAATGCAACCTCAAGTCGTATTGGGTTTGAGCAGGGGCTAGATTGTTTAAATAAAAGTGGAACCTTTTGTTTCTTTAGTGGAATATCTAATTGTGCAAATATTTCAACCAATATTATAAATGAATTTCACTACAAAGAGATAAATCTTATAGGTAGTTATGGATGTAGTAAGAAACATATGAAAAAGGCATTAAACTTAATAAAAAATAATCAAAATGTTTTATATAAATTTATCAATAGATGTATAGATGCAACACAGATAGAACAATCACTTATAAATATAATAGAGAGAAAATATTTTAAAATAATAATAGATTGGACTATTTCTTAATATTTTAACTTTTAAGATCTCTTTAGGAGATACAAAATGGCAACAGAAACAGAACTCAGGGGATTTGGTAGGCTTATTTGTGGTATTGCAGATGGTAAATTAATGAAAAGAAAAGAGTCAAAAGAAGCATATCGTCAGGTCATTTTGAACATTCAACCTGAACTACAACAGGGCGCATTTTTGATGGCACATATTACAAGGGGCCCCACAGTCGAAGAACTTGCTGGTGCATGGGACGCATTGGATCAATATGACACAAAAAAAATTGATGTAAATATTGAGGGATTTGTATGTGATATAGTTGGCACAGGCTCAGATCCTCTAAAGACTGTAAATTGCTCTACACCAGCTACATTTATTGCTTCAGGGGCAGGGCTTTGTATTGCAAAAAAAGGAGCAAGATTGGTCACTGGGGTATCAGGGGCATCTGATGTATTAGAGGTTTTGGGAATAGATTTAAATGCACCACTAGAAAATGCAAAAAAGTGTTTAGAAAAATACAAGATATGCTATTTGCCTGGAGAGGCATTTTTAAAGTCTGGATGGGCTAGACTTATAAAATCCATGAGATTTACCTCTGCATTCAATATAATAGGTCCTCTTACACGTCCATGCACACAGACAAATGCAATTGTAATTGGTGCTTATAGTCCCAGTGTATGTGATCAACTAATTTCAATCTTAAAAGAGATTGGAATAAAAAGGGCCTTGTCTCCATTTGGAATGGTAGAAGGGGAAGACCCTTCAAAGGGCATGGACGAATTTTCAGTATGCGGTCCAACCAGGGTAGTAGAATTAATGGATGGAAAGATTCAAGAATATATTGTAACTCCAAAGGACTTTGGGCTTAAAACTAGAAAATTTTCAGAAATCATGAGTGGAAAAAATGCCCATGAAAATGCCATGAGGATTATGAATGTGTTAAACGGGGAATATGATACTGCAGATGCAGACTTTTTTTGCATGAATGGAGCATCTGCCCTTTATCTGTGTGGTATTGCAAAGGACTTTAAGCAGGGGGTAGAAATGGCCAAAGAGGCAATTATAAATAAAAAGGCACTGGAAAAATTTAAACAACTAAGGGAAATACAAGGAACATAGATGTAAAATTTAAATGGATTATTTGAGGGTATAACATTATTTGCATAAATTTTCATTTTGATATAGTAGATTGCAATTTAAGGCAATATTAATTCTATCCTAAAAATAAATAAAATCTCTAGGATAGATTTTGGACCAGGAGTAATGTTCTGTTCTAACCTCTCTAGAAGGTAGCTAAATTAAATAACTTTAGGAGGAGGAAAGGTGAGTTTTAAAATAAAATTAGGGATTGGGATAGGATTGATTCTGTTGGTTTTTGCAATGTTACTTCTTCTTAATCATTTAAAACTCCGTACCATTCAAAAAAGTGTAGTTGAATTATTTAGAGGAGATACCTTTGCTATTGAATTGGTTTCAGATTTAAGACCTAGTATTTTTAAACTAAAGCAATTAGAAAAAAATTTGGTCCTGGCTGCCCACAAACCAAAAGAATTAAATAAAATAAGTAAGGATTTTTTTAGACAAGCATCTGATATAAATGATTTCTTTGATCTTATGTTTGAAGATGAACACCTTACTCAAAAACAAAAGCAGACCATAAAACAGACAAAAAAATTGTTAACAATTTATATTAATGGGATAAAAAAAGCGCTGAAGGAGGAGAAAAAGGGGTCAGTTTCAATAGGTGATGCAAATGAGATGGTAAATAAATATCAGAAAGTCTTCTTAGAAATTGTGGAGAATATTGAAAAAGTATATCAGGGTATTCAAAAAAATATTGAAGGAGATATCAAAAAGGCATCTCTCAATGTTGTACAGGTTCAAAAGGCCTCTCTGTGGGGATTTATAATTAGTTTTTTGATAGCAGTTGTAGTTGGAGGATTGCTTACACTATCCATAGTAAAACCTACAAAGACTATGATAGATTTTGCTAAAAGAATATCTGAAGGAGATCTGGATTTTAATTATAAAATCAATGGCAAAGATGAAATTAGTCAGATAGGTAAGGCCTTAAATGAAATAAAAGAGACATTCTTAAGTGTAATCAAAGAATTTGAAGATGTATATCTAAAGATAAAGATAGGTGATATTTTATATAAAGCAAGCAGTGATAGATTTTCTGGTAAATATAGAGATGTAATAGAAAAGGTTAATGAAATAATTGATAATTTTTTGTGGTATCTAAACAAGATCCCAAATCCATTTATCATAGTGGATAATGATTTAAATATCTTGTTTATGAATACAAAAGCTAAGGAATTTAGAGTAAAAATAGATCAAGCTGAAAACAACAACATTAAATGCTTTGAAAATTTTAAACTTCCCCAGTGCAATACCCAAAATTGTTTTTGCTCAAAGAGCATGAAAGAGAAAAAAGAGATAAGTCAGGAAACCACTCTGGAGGTTGATGGAAAAACAGTGTTTGTTCATACCACATCTTTTCCTATTAAAGATGAAGCTGGAAACATAAAAGGCGCGTGTACCCTTATGGTAGATATTAGTGACATAAAAGAAGCTCAATTAGCTATGAAAAATGTTGCAATGGAGGCTGTAGAGATATCTAAGAGTCTATTTGAAACAGCAAAAGAGCTCTCTACTAAAATAGAGGAGTCAGTGGAAGGGGCTGAGGAACAAAAGAATAGGGTCCTGGAGGTAAGTAATTCCATGGAAGAGATGAATAATGCCATTTTAGATGTGTCAAAGAATTCTACAGAGACAGCAGAACATTCCAACAATACCAAAGAAAAGGCAGAAATTGGACAAAAAGTAGTAGATGAAGCTGTAAAATCTATTTTTAGGGTGAACGACCTTACAGAGAGATTAAAAGAGAATATGGACCTTCTAAAGGAAAGGACAGAAGAAATCTCTGGCATAATAAATGTAATAAATGATATTGCAGACCAGACAAATTTATTAGCACTAAATGCTGCTATTGAGGCAGCAAGGGCAGGCGATGCTGGAAGAGGCTTCGCTGTTGTTGCTGATGAAGTGAGGAAATTGGCTGAAAAAACCATGAGCGCTACTAGTGAGGTCTATAATGGCATATCTTCTATTAAGGAAGTGGTCCATACTAATTTATCTCAAATGGATGAGGCTATAGAGGTAGTGGAAAGTGCTACAACCCAAGCAAATAGATCGGGAGAAGTATTAAATGAAATTGTTAGTCTGGCAGAAGAGAGCTTTATTAAAATAGAGAGTATTGCAACAGCCGTAGAAGAACAGTCTGCTACTGTGGATAGCATTAATAGTTCTATAGAGGATATAAATAAGATAGCATCAGACACTTATAGCCTTATGAGTGAATCTCAAAGGGAAATTAAAGATCTAAACAAATTGGCTGCTAGATTAAAAGAGATTATTCAAAGGTTACAATAAATTAAAGGGATAACACTCTTGCCCAGCTTTGACAGTTATAAGATCAAAAAGTCCTAAAAAACAAGGTATTAGAAATTTTAAAAATAAGGAAATTGTCACTGGAGTCTTCTCTACTTAAAGACTCCATTTTTAAGCTGGTATATTTAGCAATAGAAGATATAGCTAAGAAATGGACTGGTACTATTAGGAACTGGTCTAAAATCTATCCTCAGCTTTGTATCTATTTTGAGGATAGAATTAATCTTGCATTAAATCTTGAGTTATACCAAATACCAAATAAAGACTTTCACAAATAATGTTAGAGGCTCCCCATAAGTACAATGTCCAATTTATCATCAGCATTCCATTTTCTCCTTTTCATAGGTAATCCTCCCAAATGATTTCTAAAGGTTAAAATTTACCACCTTCATAACTCTTTCCCAGGTTTTAAGTCTACCTTCCTTTCGTGTCCAATCCATTTGGGAGCAGTATACTCTTTTGCGTCTGTAACATTTGTACATGTTCCTTCTGAGTCTCCCGGAGTGTTTGGTTATCACAGTAAGGACACTGGGAAAAGGTTTTAAGTATAGTTTTCTCTTTCAGAAATTCTTTTGCAGCTTCTTCGCTTAAAGTTATGTGTAGTTAACTCTAAAATATTCATCTCCTTCCCCTTTAAGATCTATTTTACCATGGGTGGAGAATTTTAAGCAATTACCTAAGAAAATTTTCCCTGTTCCTTTTAATATTATATTTTCTTATGCAAAATATCATATTCTATTACAATAAATCATTTACTAATCTTATTATTTTTTTGTATATTTTGCACAAAAGGCATAAAAAATTAAAACAAAATACATATAACTATTCTAGGAGGAAAAAATATGTCTACTAATACATGCATGCAGATGCAAGTAAAGAAAAAGTCTAGTTTTTTAAAGGAAATAAATGATGTTTTGCCAGAAAAGTTTCCTATTAATCTTTGTCTTACCTGTGGTGCATGTTCTTCTGGATGTCCTGCAAGTGGTAAATTTGACATGGATCCTAGAAAGTTTGTTAGGATGGTGGTTTTGGGATTCGATGAAGAGGTAAAGGAAACTCCCTGGGTTTGGGTCTGTACCATGTGCAAGAGATGTATGCACGTTTGTCCAATGAATATAGATATCCCTGCCCTTATCTACAAAACCAGGGCTTCATGGCCAAGGGAAGAGCGACCCCGTGGTATTCGCCAATCCTGTGATCTTGCGGTGGAAAGGGAAAGCGGTAGTTCCATGGGAACTTCAAATGAGGATTTTAGTTTTGTCATTGAAGATGTTTTAGAAGAGGTACGAGAGACCCAGCCTAGATTTAGGGACCTTAAAGCTCCAATTGACAAAAAAAGTGCAGAAATATTTGTTGCAGTAAACTCCAGAAACCCTGTTGTTGAACCTGATGAGATGGTGCCCCTTTGGAAAATATTTCATACTGTAGGTGCTGACTGGACCTATAGTAGCAAGTATTGGGCAGGGGAAAACTATTGTATGTTTTTGGCAGATGATGATGCGTGGGAAAAAATAGTGAAGGAAAAGGTAAAGACCATTGAGGAACTCGGGTGCAAGATTTGGGTAAATGACGAATGTGGGCATGAGTTGTATGCAATGATGCATGGACTTAAGAAGTTTAATATTCCCCACTCTTTTGAGATTAAGCCCCTTGTTTCCCTTTATGCAAAATGGATTAGAGAAGGTAAATTACCTGTAAGTTCAGATTGGAATAAAGATTTAAAGATAAAGTTTACAGTGCATGATCCTTGCAACCTTGTGAGAAAAGGATTTGGAGAACAGGTTGCAGAGGATTTGAGATTTGTTGTTAAAAAGGTAGTTGGAGAAGAAAACTTTGTTGAGATGTATCCAAATGGAGTAAATAACTATTGTTGTGGTGGAGGAGGTGGAGCCCTGCAGGCTCCATATAATGATGAAAGAAGAAAGTTTGGGAGAATAAAATTTGATCAAATAATGGCAACAGGAGCAAATTACTGTATTGCTCCATGTCATAACTGCCATTCTCAATTAATAGATCTAAATGAATATTATAGTGGCAGTTATTATACAATACATATTTGGACAATTATTTGTCTCTCAATTGGGATTTTAGGAGATAATGAAAGGGAATATCTTGGACCAAATTTAAAAAATGTTGGACTGTGAATTACAAGATGTAATTAATTTTAGCGTGAAAGATTTTCAAAATATAAACTGTGAACCAATATGAATAACAATAGCTATAGGGCTTAGGTTCGCAGGTATAGCAAAGGAAATGAGTGATAAGATAAGATAAAAAAGTTTGCTCCAAATCCAATTAAAGGAAGGTTACAAAAAGGCAATTTAAAGTAAATTATAGAAATAGTTTCTTGAATTTAGATGTTTAAAAAATTTTAAGGAGACTGAAAGACATGAAAAATATTAGAAATAAACAGGGATCAGTGTTGGTTTCTGGGGCAGGGGTTGCAGGAATTCAGTGTGCGCTGGATCTGGCTGAGTCAGGCTATAAGGTTTATCTAGTGGAACAAACCACTGGAATTGGTGGGATTATGGCCACCTTGGATAAGACCTTTCCTACAAATGATTGTGCCATGTGTATTTTGTCTCCAAAATTGGTGGAGTGTGGAAGGCATCCAAATATTAACATCATAACAAAGGCAAAGGTAAAAAAGATAGAGGGGATAGTTGGAAATTTTAAGGTCAAGATAGAGAAATTTCCACGGTATATAAATGTGGATAAATGTACGTCATGTGGTCAATGTGAGGAGGTATGTCCAGTTGAGCTTCCAGATGAATACAATCAAGGGATGAGTGTAAAGAAGGCCACATCTAAGAAGTATGCCCAGACAGTGCCCAGTGCCTATGCAATTGAGAAGCTGGACCAAAAGGCCCCCTGTAGACTCACATGTCCAGCAGGTATAAATGTACAAGGCTATGTTCAGATGGTAAAGCAGGGCAAGTATAAAGAGGCGCTGGAAATTATTATGCAGGAACTACCCTTACCTGGAGTACTGGGCAGGGTATGTCCAGCAGGCTGTGAAAATGCATGTCGTAGGAGAGAGATTGATGAGCCATTAGCAATTAGGGCTTTAAAGAGGATAGCTGCAGACAAATTTGATCCAAGGGATATTAAGATAAAATGTGCTCCTGATAGGCTTGAGAAGGTTGCAATTATAGGATCAGGTCCTGCTGGATTGTCCTGTGCATATCATCTGGCAAAAAGGGGTATAAAATCTACAATCTTTGAAGCCCTCCCAAAGCCTGGTGGGATGCTCAGGGTTGGAATTCCAGAGCATAGGCTTCCAAGGGATGTATTGGACAGGGAGATAGAGGTAATCACCAATTTGGGAGTAGAGATAAAGACCAACACGAGGTTGGGCGAGGATTTTCAGATAGATGATTTATTTAAACACGGTTATAAGGCGGTATTTTTAGCAATAGGAGCCCACAAGGGTATTGAGCTTGGTATTCCTGGCGAAAAAGCAGAAGGGGTTAGACAGGGTGTTGATTATTTAAGAGAAGTGAATCTGCAAGGTAGTTCTAAAACTGGGAAAAAAGTGACAGTTATTGGTGGTGGAAATGTTGCAATAGATGTGGCCAGGGCTGCAGTTAGATTAGGTGCTGAAGAGGTGACCATAGTCTATAGAAGAACAGAAAAGGAAATGCCTGCACTGGATAGTGAGGTTAAAGCAGCAAAAGAAGAAGGAGTTAAATTTCTGTTTTTAGCAGCTTCTCAAGAGATTTTAAATGAAGATGGGAAGGTCACAGGTTTAAGATGCATTAAGATGGAGTTAGGGGAACCTGATTCCTCAGGAAGGAGACGTCCAATACCAGTACCTGGTAGTGAATTTGATTTAGAGGTGGATCAGGTAATAGCAGCCATAGGGCAAAGACCAGATATAAGTTGTTTAGAAGAGGTAACAGGTCTTGATTTTACAAGATGGTCCACCATAGAGACAAACTCCATATCTTACGCAACCAACAAAGAAGGGATCTTTGCAGGAGGAGACTGTCAGACAGGTCCATGGGTTGCCATTGGAGCTATAGCAGCAGGAAAAGAGGTGGCTATCTCCATAGAGAGATATTTAAATGGAGAGGACCTAGAGGCAAGCAGGGAGCCAAGAAAGGTAGATGAAGATTTTAGATATAGACCAATTCCAGAGAATGAACAAAAAAGGGTAAGGGCCAAAGAAAGAGAGCTTCCTGTTGAGGAGAGAAAGGGTAATTTTAAGGAAGTGGAGCTTGGATTAAGTGAAGAAGAGGCTCAAGCTGAGGCATCTAGGTGTATAAATTGTAGTTATTGTTGTGAGTGTTATCAATGTGTATCTGCATGTGGGGCTGGAGCAGTTACTTTAGAGACCCATGCCCAGACAAAAACAGAAGAAGTATTAGATGTGGGTGCTGTGGTTTT
>JALWFY010000163.1 GCA_027013815.1 Desulfohalobiaceae bacterium
TGAGACTATCTGAATAAAGGGAAAAGCCTGCATTGCAA
This sequence comes from Desulfohalobiaceae bacterium, assembly GCA_027013815.1. Lineage (GTDB taxonomy): Bacteria > Desulfobacterota > Desulfovibrionia > Desulfovibrionales > Desulfothermaceae > Desulfothermus. The sequence continues at coordinate 39 of JALWFY010000163.1, forward strand.
AATGCAGATATGGAATGAAAGATTGCAGAAAATAGCGTTATTTTGTGGGATGCGTGTAGATATAAAAGAGTTGCCCCAATACTTTCAATGGAAAAGGTCATTATTACAACTTTTATCAGGAATCCTCCGAGAGAAAAGGTTGGATCATGTAATAACCCTTGTCCCACAGCTATCCTATCAGTTAAAGATATCCTCCTGCTCCAGAGATAGAAAATCAATGAAGTAATGGTCATGATTCCTAGGCCACCAATTTGTATTAAACATATGATAATAGTTTGACCGATTTTGGTGAAAAAAGTCCCTGTGTCCACTACCACCAATCCAGTGACACAGGTGGCTGAGGTAGCAGTAAATATAGCATCTACCCAGGATATTGGCCCTTTGTTTAAGCTGAATTTCATGTGTAATAAGGATGCCCCTCCCAGTATAACTATTGCAAAGAATATAATAGGATAGGCATATGGAGAAATCCTAAATCTTATTTTCATATTACAACGCTAATAATTTTGAATTATGAATTAAAAATGAATACTAATCCAACATCCAAAATTTAAAATCCAAAATCTTTTATTAAAAAAAATTTGTCTTTGATATTTGTTTTTTGGGATTTTTTGCCTTAATAAAATCATATAATTTTCTATATCCTTTTGGCTCCACATATCTCAAAAAACAAGTATCTGTCTTTGGTTCCATCCAAAAATATATATAAATTCCTTTTTTTTCCCAAAAATATTCATCTACTAGGTTATTTCTTTTTATTACCTTGGGATCTCCGTATTTTTTTTTGAGCTTGCTAAGCATTGATGCAAGGATTTGTTCATATCCCCTTCGTCTTGGGGGGTACCTATACTCTAGGAGGATAAATTTTCCATCTAGACCATAACATACCTGAACCCTGTCTGTCCCAGGTACTAGTTTAGTGGAGTCAAAAATATCACAATGGGAACTATCTTTTAGGGAAATAGGAACAGCACCATGTGTTTCAAGTGCATATCTTAAACAAAATCTCCTTGCTTTTTTTAAATCTATTCCAAAAAGTCTAAATTGATTTTTCTCATTACTTGTATCACATAGTGGGGCAAGTTTTAGTTGAGCCACCTTTATCCCCATGTCTTTGCCTTTTTTGTACCATTCATACGCTTCCTTGTAGTTTCTCTTGATTCCACCAAGTCCTTTTTCATACATCTGGGCCAAAAATAAGATGGCTGGTCTATATCCCTTGGATGCTGCTTTTTTTAGGAATAAAATACCCTCTTTCTTCTTATTTATGGAAGAGCCTCCAAGTATCAAGGTTCTTCCGTATAAGTATTGATCTACTGGGTTACCTAAACTTGCCCTTTTTTGAAGAATGACTATATCAGAGGAATTTGTTACACAAAGACCAGCATGTGGTATAATTAATAGAAAAATAAAAAAAGCAACAAAGTAATATGAGAAAATAAATTTAATCATTTGAGAATATATTATAGGGAATATTTTTTATTATATTGGTTAAATGTCCATATGTTATACCTAGGCTATTCATTATTTCGTGAAAAGATGATGTGGAACATCCTGCTATAATAAAACCAGATAGGAAGTGATGAGACAATATATCTGCTAGGTATATACTTTTTATCATATTATCACTATCTGTTTTTACAAAATGGTGCATTGAGATTACATTAGTAATATTTTCAGGAAAATTCCATTTTTTCGAAATAATTTTACCCAAGGTGCAATGGTCAATGGAAAATAGTTCCCTTTCCACGGATATGGTATCCTTATTTTCAATAATCAATTTATAATAGTCTTGTTTTTTATTATTAATTGATACATCTAATGCCCTTTTTCCAATATCATGCAACAGACCGCAGGTGTATCCTACATCTTGGGGAAGGTTGGTTATTTCACATAGTTTTTGTGAGAATATTGCCACAGCCAATGAGTGATGATACATCCCATTCTTTCTCAGGTTATGTCCTTGAAAATCCCCATAAAAATTTTCCATATATACTGATAAAATTATCTTCAGTAGATTTCTACTCCCAAGAAAGATAACTGCCTTTTCAACAGAATCTATTTTTTTTACAGGTGCAAAGGCAGGAGAATTGCAGGTTTTTAAGAGTTTTCCCACCATTATTTCATCTTTTTTTACCTCTTCTACTACCTCCATAATTTCATAATGTTGCTGACCCATGAGCCCAACTACTTTGGTAACTACACTTGGGATTGGCTTCATTTTTTTCAAGATACTATTTATATCAATGTATTGAGTTTCTCCCTCTTTTGTTGGGCGTTGTTCAATAAAAATATTTTTACATCCAAAACTCTTAGTTTCTAAGTCTATTATAAAAGAACTAACAAGGTGTTCCACTGGCTCTATATAACTCAAGGGTATATTTTCTTCTTTTAATTTTTGTCTTAGGATTTCAACAGATTTCACACCAAG
>JALWFY010000164.1 GCA_027013815.1 Desulfohalobiaceae bacterium
TAACGACGTCCTCAGTATTTATGATGGCACACAGAGTTTTTAAGTATTCATCCCGCCACGATTCTTTGAACTCAACCCTCTGGTTTTCTCTCATCTATTCCACACCTCTTCCTTTTTACCTTTCCATTCATCAACAGGAACAACAAACCTCACTATCTCAACCTTTTGCTCTGGTGTCAGATTCTCTGCAGGATTTTTGATGATGTAAAGAACAGGTTTTGTTGCTGCATTAACAACCACATAAAGAAAATATTGGTCTTTGAACCTCTTTGCCTTGAACCATTCATTGGGAGTTAAAGCCACTTCTCCTTCACCAGCCCTTGCCTTTACTTCAATGTATCTGATTTCTCCATCTTTCCCCCTTGAACGGATATCAAAGCCTAAATTTTCACTGGATACATCTTCTGGTTCTCTTTCATTTAACCTCTCATAATTCATGGCAACATCCATCCCAATCTTTTCAATCTCCTCACTCTCAAACATGGCTTTGTCTTTTTCTGGATACACCCTTATAACAGCAAACAATTCAGGCATGGATATAGAAAGCGCCTGCTCTTTTGATATATCTTCTTTTAGCTGTTTTTTTGCCTGTTCATATCTCTTTTTTTGCTCCTCTTTATTGGATATGGGAAGCTCTACCTTTTCCCCTTTGCCCTGCTTTGTGTATAGTTCTGCAAGGTCTTCATCAAGTTTGCCAATAAGATAATCAAGGGATTTAAGTCCATATTTTGTCTTTATCTCTGCTTGTCTGTTTCTCTCTTTAGCAATTTCTTTCTGATATTTTTCAACAAGTTTTATAACAAAAGGCAACAACTTATCCTTATCCAGACTGGTTTCAATAGTTATACCATCTGCAGCAGGCATAAGATCCCACAGTATAGCAGGATTTATCTCTTTTATCTCGTTTTTACTCTCATATATTGCCATTATTTTTCTTCCAGCAATATCGCCCTTTCCGTCAGTTATCTCTCCCACATAAAACCAGATGTATCCATTTAGTCTTCCTGATGGATCTTTAAAAACAGCCCCCTTTTTAACCTGTTCTCCAAAATTTTCTATTCCCCAAGCAAAAATAGCCTCAAGCAAAGGGTGGCCAAAGGATATAAATTCTGCATCTGGATTTTTAAAAGCAAGGTCTTTATCAAAGGTTGCCTTTGGATATTGTTTGTTTATAGTGCCAAACTTATTTTTAAAACGAGGATTTTTTGCATATTGTCTTAGCTCAAAAGGCACTGAATCAATGGCAATAAATCCATTTTTTAAGGCCCTCATTTTTCCGCCTATTTTTCTAAATGTCCTTTTAAAAAATTCCTCTACATATTCAGGTATAAGCCTCTGTTCCCTGGCCTTTTCAGCCATTTCCTTTATTCTTGTGTAATCAATAAATCTAGTGGCAAGAGATTCTCCAAGGGCTTTTTTCATTTTATTTAAATATTCTTCATCTGGCTCTATATCCAGCTCTTTTAAAATCTCATCTAATTCCTTTGCGCTTGTTATGGCTTCAAGGATAAGGTGATAAAAGTTTTTCCCTTCAAAAACCTCTCCAATTACATCAAAAACCCTGTCACTTCCCAGCTTGTTTTTAATTTCTTCAAGCTTTTCAAGTAATTTTGACAGAACCTTTCCCTCTCTTGTATCCTCAGCAACAATGTTGAAGATATAAACATCTTTTTGTTGCCCATATCTGTGGATTCTTCCCATTCTTTGTTCAAGTCTATTTGGATTCCATGGGATATCATAATTTATCATAATGTGACAAAATTGAAGATTTATACCTTCGCCAGCAGCCTCTGTTGCCACCATGACATCAAGCGAAGCAAAGCTTCGCTTTAGTTTGGTCTAAAGGCCAAATAATTAAATAATGAGGTGGACCCCAAATATTACACAACTTTTTTGCCATTTTTAATCTCAAATTAAGACTCTAGCAATCCCCACTCCTTGTACCATGTTACCGTCTCTATTAACACCTGCACCTACTTCTTCAATATAGCCAATCCAAGGTAACATTCTCGCCATTTTGTCCATGCTATTAAAAAATATAAAAAACAAAATTAAACTAAAAAATCTTCTACCACAAACTTATCATTTTTTCCATATATCTTACTTATTACTCCGTTTTAAGAATATGAGAAAAACTCATTAAAAAAAAGATATAAAACAACTGGAATGGAAAGGAAAAATCAATTATAATAACTAAAACACTAAATAAAATCTTCACCTAATATTAGTAAAATAGGTGTATTATGATATTGGATTTACCTTTTGGAGATAATAATTTAAAATTAGAAATTCCAAAGTCATGGGATTTATTTGTCCCTAACCTACCAAACCTAGAAGATATATCCCCCCAAAAAAAGAACGAAATTGATATTGTTCCTGAGTCTCTTAAAAAACCCATAGGTTCTACTAAAATTTCCCATATGGATTTAAAAAACAAGAAAATACTTATAGTAATAGACGATAATACCAGACCTACACCAGTATATAAATTTTTCCATATTGTATTAAATGAATTAAAAATAGCTGGAGCAAAAGAAAAAGACATTACCCTCATGCCTGCACTGGGGATCCACACTCCTATGACTGAAATGGAAATCAAAGAAAAAATAGGTCAGGAAAATATCAAAAAAATAAAGTGGAAGAATCCAGCTCCTTACAATAAAGAAGAAAATATATATCTTGGCCATACATCTCAAAAAATAAGGGTTGAACTAAACAAAGAATTAATAAATGCAGATTTTATAGTTGGAATCGGCATGATAGAACCACACCTTTGGGCTGGTTTTGGGGGAGGAATGAAGCTATTTTTCCCTGGCATGGCCTCTGCAACTTCCATATCCCAACACCATATGATTATCGCAAATCCCCCATACATGGTAAACAGGGTAGGTATGGAGCCTGAAAAAAATAGTTTTAGGCTTCAACTTGAAGAAGTTTATAACATCTTAAATAAAAAAATATTTATAATTAATGTAATTTTAAACTGGGATAAAAGGATCATACATTGTGTTAGTGGAGACCCAATCAGGGCCCATAGAAAAGGGGCCCTTATATGCAAAGAGTTCTCTGGCATAGAAATCCCTCATAAATTTCATGGTGCCATTATAAATTCAAATCCTATGAATATTAATCTAAAACAGGGGATGAAAGGAGTAGCAAATTCTATACCCGCTGTTTTACAAAATGGGGTTATAATGGGATTTTTATACGCCCAAAAAGGGATTGATGACATAACTTTACCTGAAAAATCCATTCCTTTGCCTATCCTTAGGTGTTTGCTAAAGATTATGGGAAAAAAGAGAATCTGGAAATTTCTGCAAAAAGTGGTTGCAAATAAAAGCCCAGAGGAAAAATTTCTTACATATTATACCCTCCATTTAATCCATGACTATAGACTCGTTATGCATGTACCTAAAATCTCTAAAAAAGAGACGAAAAAACTAGGGATTTTTGAAAATTATTACAACCCTCAGGAAGTTATACAAAAAGGTGCCAAATATTTGCCTAAACATGCGAAGGTAGTGATTTTTGACATGGCGGGTGCCACTTATCCATATCTAAAATCCGGAAATATTTTGTAGGGCCTCTATTTTTTTAGAAATATTGTTTCCTAATTTCTTTCGCTCTCCGCCCTCGACACATGCCCAGCGCTTCTGGTAATGTCAATTAAACCACCACCCATTGCTTGATAAAAAGCGACTGTATTGACCAAACGTTTGGCCTGGCCTTCTATAAGATCTAGCTCAGTCTGAAGACGTTGTTGTTGCGCAACAAGCAGATCGTAAAAGCTGGCTGCTCCAAGCCTATATCGACGTTGTATTGACTCTAAGAACTTCTGGGAAGCGAAATCAGCAGCGGCAAGTGCTTGGAGCCTCTTTGAATCATTGTCCAATGCCCGCAATACATCAGCTACATTGCGAAGGGCTTCCAGAACAACGGACTGGTAGTTTGCTATAGCTGCATCTAAGGCTGCGAGAGCAGCTCTCTTTTCAGCGGGCAAGCCTGGATTGAACAGGGGTTGTGTCAATTGCGCTACCAAACTCCAAACAGCAGAACCAGGGCCGAACAATGCTCCTGTTGTCAATGCCTGGGTTCCCAAATCACCACTAAGGTTGAGTTGGGGATATAGCTTGGATATTGCCACCCCGTATTCTGCATTTGCAGCACGCAGCAAGGCTTCAGCGCCAAGAATATCCGGCCTTGCGCGTACCAGTTCCGAGGGAATCAGCAACGGTAACTCTGACGGTAGATCAAAATCTTCCAAGGTAAACGATGGCAAAGGACCCTTACCTGGAGCTCTACCTATAAGAACCGCCAGAAGGTGCTCGTTTTGCTGAAGTTGATTACGTAACATTGGCAATTTGGCACGTGTTTGTGCCAATTGTGTTTGTAAGGGATAGACATCATCTGGATTTCCGTGACCAAGACGAATACGTTCCCGAGTTAATTTTAATTGGATTTCCTGGGACTTCAAGATATTTTCTACAATTTCAATCTGCTTTCTCAGGCTTGCCTGAGTAATGGCAGTGGTTACAATGTTTGCCACCAATGACAGACGAGCACCTTCCAATTGGAACTTCTGATAATTACTCCGCGCAGCCAGAGCTTCCAACGCCCTTTTGTTGCCTCCAGCTAAGTCAAAGATATATCGGACACCTAAGCCGGCATTATAAAGGCTGAACTCACGTGCTTTCCCGGCCTGTCCTAACGCACCAGGATTGAAGCGTTGACGTTGGACACCCAAGTTGCCATTTAATTGAGGATAAAGCGTGGAACCAGCCTGCGCTGCATAAAGTTCCCGTGCCTGGCGTAAAGTCGCCTCTGCGGCTATCAAAGTGGGGTTGTGTTCCAAGGCCTCATTTATGAGTTTGTTTAATTCCTTATTACCTAACGCACGCCACCAATATCTTGTCAATCGTTTTCCTTTAAAAATACTCTGTGACTTTCCCAACGTAGTAGGAGCGGAAGCCAGATTGGTGGTCAAAGGCATAGCGGTGTAGTCAGACACATCGGGCGGAGCCGGCCGTTGGAAATTTGGTCCTACTGTACATCCTGTTAGTAAAAAGGTATAAACACCAATTAAGAGATAACAAATCACCTTGTTCATGACATGCTCCTTGGAAGTTTCATTCAATGTTCCGCCCTTCGCCTGCTTCTTCATAAGTAACTCCGTCACGAATATGATAAATGCGCCTGAATGTAGGGATGATTTTTTCATCGTGAGTGACAACAATAATAGCGGTTTCTAATTTTTTGGCCATATCGTTTAATATTCGGATTACTGCCAGGGCTCGTTCGCTATCAAGGGGAGCAGTGGGTTCATCGGCCAGAATTACTGGGGGACAGTTGATTAGGCCACGTGCTATTGCTACTCTTTGCTGTTCTCCGCCGGAGAGTTGAGATGGCATGGCCTTGGCACGATGTTCCACATCAAGCGCTTTGAGTAATTCTCTTGCACGTTTACGCGCCTCGGCGTTTGGTATCCCCGCCAGCATTGGCAGAAGGGCCACGTTGTCAGTGACATCAAGGAAAGGAATCAGATAAGGCGCCTGAAATACAAAGCCGATCTTGTCCCGTCGCAAGGCCCGAAGATCCTTTACTTTCCAACCATCGTCATAAATGACCTCATCTCCGAGTATCATTTTCCCAGCAGTTGGTTCAATCACCGCTCCCAAACATTTAAGGAGAGTGGTCTTACCAGACCCGGAAGGACCTATTAGTCCAACAACTTCACCTGGTGCAACATGCATGTCAACCTTCTTGAGAGCATCCACAGCGGTGTCGCCACTTCCATACCTTTTTCTCAACCCCATGATCTGAATGCCTTTACCGCTCATCTTAACCTCCTATTGCCTCGGCCGGATCTACCTTCAGCGCAGCACGAATAGCAACAATACTCGACAGTATGCAGATCACAACTACGGCAATAAGCCCAATAGCAGAATCAGAGGGTTCCAACAGTACATATTTGGGAAAAATCGGTGCCATCAATAAGGTTGCTGAAATCTTACCCACCACAAATCCAATCAGGCCCAAGGCGATAGACTGTTTCATGATTAAACCGATAATGGTACTATTTTTAGTACCGATCAGTTTCAACACGGCAATCTCACGAATCTTTCCCAGCGTCAAGGTATAGATGATAAAAGCCACAATGGTGGAGCTTACAAGCGAAAGAATGACCAGAAACATAAAAATCTGTTTAGCGGCGGTTGCGATCAGCTTTCCCACCAGAATCTCCTTCATCTGGCTGCGGGTGTAGACGGTCAAGCGCTTCCAGCGGCGGATGGATTCTGCTACTTGTTCAGGGTCATAGCCTTTTTTTACGCGCACCAAGACGGCGTTGACATAAGGATTGGTACTTTGCGATGCAATAATAGCATCAAGCAAACCTGGCACCCCCGGTCGGTTGAAGGCAGGGTTATGGGCCGTGCGTCGACGCTGTGCCCATATGGCATCGTTATCTTTCAGAAATTGTTCTTCCTGAGCATCTTTCAATGGAATGAACACCATAGGGTCTCCATTGGAAGAGACCATCCTCCTAGTCAGGCCTACTACAGTGTAGTAGTGACGGCGGAGCTTGATGCGCTCGCCAAGTTTGAGTTTGGAGGCGATATCGGCAACTGCTTCATAATGGCTTCGAGTAATTTGGCGTCCCGCGACGAGATAAGGCGGCCAGCCAGGTGTACCAGGTCCTCCAGGTGTAATGCCGGCCACCATGACACGCACGTCACCACTATTCTTACTCACCTGCATGGTGAGATAGGTGACGTTGGCTGCCTGAGCTACACCAGGTATGCTACGAATACCACGCCAGATATCATCGTAGATACTTGATGGCTCCGCATAGGGACCAAGGGTGTCTTTCTGCACTACCCAGAGATCAGCACCGCTATTATCTAGCAATACCTTGGCATCAGCGACCATGCCACGATAAATTCCGGCCATTGACAGTGTGATGCCGATTAGCAGCCCCAGTCCCATGCCAGTAAAAACGAACTTGCCCCAGGAATGCAGGATGTCGCGTCCAGCCAGGCTAATCATTGCCTCACCCCCCGTATATGATCAACCACATGGATTCGTTTGTGCTTGGTCAGCTCACTTTCGCTATAGACCACTATCCGGTCTCCAACCTTAAGTCCTTTTCTTACCTGCACATTGCCATCTAGGTCAGAAGTCCCCAGTGATACCGGTGTATAGCGAAGTTTACCTCCTATGACTTGCCAAACACCCAGCTTACCGTCAATACGACGAATCGCCGCATTGGGAATAACCGGCCTTGCCGGAAGCGGTGGTAAAATAACCGTGACTTCGGCCAATTCACCTATGGGGGGCATAGGATCGGGGATTTTATCAAAAACAACCTTGGCCAATGTTTCCTCAGTTACTGCATCAGCCAATGGTTCGACTCTCAGTACGCGTCCATCTAGTACCTTGCCCGATTGGGAGCGCAATACAATTCTAGCCGGTAAGTTTGCACTCAGGCCGTGTGAACTAATTTGATCAAATCGGACATTAATCCAAAGACTGTTTGGATCAATCAGTTCCACAACCGACTGACCTGCGACCACGGTGGTTCCCGGCTCGGCATCACGCGAAACCACCAAGCCGTCAACTGGTGCAATCAGGAACAAATCTCTACGTTGGGCTTTCAACGCATTTAGATCGGCTTGCAAACGAGACACCTCCTCCCGCGCTGCGGTTAAGGCAGCTTGCGCAACTAAAAAATCTTGTTTTTTAGCGGCTAATACCTCTTCACTAGTAGAATGTGCTTTAAGTAGCTGTTCGTAACGTAAAGCCTGTGCTTGGGCATAATCTTTACGTGCCTGTGCTTCACGCAATTGAGCATTTGCACGTTTCAGGGCAGCAATCTGGGCCCGAATACGTTCATCTAGATCCACTGGATCCATTTCGCCGAGTACCTGTCCAGCCTTGACCTGATCTCCCACGTCAACATTCAACTGCTTGACCCGTCCGGGATATGTTGGGCCAATCTTATAGGTATAACGAGCCTCAACGGTTCCAATACCAAAAAGTGCCGGTGAAATGCTCTTATTCTCTACTGTAGTCAAAACCACGGATACCGGAGCAAGTGGCCCAGAATATAAGGCAACATAGACAAAGAGCACAAACAGAGGAATAATTATGGCTAACAACGCCAATGTCCGTTTTTGAAAAGGCAATTTTCTCATAATACACTCCTGATACCGCGCAGATAGATGGCAAAAATTTTCGGCGCGTTTTGGCATATTTGGTGCATATCGCCTGTTATCAACGATTGCATGACCAATCCTTGAATGGTTCCAATGAAGAGCGTGGCCGCGGCCTCATTATCAAGTTTTCCATCAATCTCACCGCAGGCTTTCCCCTGTTCAAACAAACGATTGAGGTGCTCACCATAACTACGGAGGAGTCTTTGGACTATTCCCTTAGTAGGGGTCTCTTCAGAGCGTTGCAACTCAGCAAACAACATACGGGGAATTCCAGGATACTCTGCTATAAATTCCATATGCGTCATAAACATGCTTTCAAGCGTATCAAGAGGAGATGACTCTGCTTCAACCGCCTTTTCAATGCGAGACAACAAACGATCAGCGACCCATTCCATCACAGCTTGGAAGATGGCATCTTTATTGCGAAAATGTCGGAAAAGTGCTCCTTGAGTCAATCCCATGCGTTTGGCAATGGTCGCCGTAGTAATCTCACTTGGATTCTGTTCTCCGGCCAGTTCGATCACCGTCTCAACAGTTACCAGGCGTCGTTCTTCGGCAGGAAGATGTTTGTTTGACACACCCATAGCACCTCCAATGAATAAAGTTAGTAATTAATTACTAACTTATCTGTTTAAAAGCTTATTGTCAATATTTTTTTGAAAAAACTCTTAGAGTTGCTTTGGAGATTATAAACGGAACATGAAACCCAACCGCTATAAATAACTAGCTACCTTCCCGACTTTCACAATTAATGAAGCAAAAGTTTAACAATATTTTGTTTGTGGATTTTTATTATCTACAGGGCAGAGAGGATCTGGGTTATATAACAAGATTTAGCCAAAAATAGCAAATCAGTTAGACCTTACAATTATTTTATTTCTAACCATGTCAAATTACACATTAAACCTAAAAGTGATTATGTCTCCATCCTTTACAATATAATCCTTTCCCTCCAATCTCAACACCCCTGTATCTTTTGCTTTTTTAAAATCTTTAACCCTTTCAAAGTCCTCCCATGACAGGACCTCTGCCCTAATAAATCCCTTTTGTATATCTGAATGGATTGCCCCAGCAGCCTCCTGGGCAGTTGACCCCCTCTTTATGGTCCATGCCCTCACCTCTTTTTCCCCTGCTGTCAAAAAGGTAATAAGTCCAAGGAGCCTATAAGTAACATGTATCACTCTGTCCAGCGCAGATTCTTTTATCCCTAAATCATCTAAAAATTCCTGTCTCTCTTCTGGGTCCTCAATCTCCCTGAGTTCCCGCTCTAATTTGGCACACACCTCGATCCTTGCTATGTTTTTATCTTCACTGAGATCCATACCTCCAATATTTCTCTCATCTACATTGTATACATACACTATTGGTTTTGCAGATAAAAATTGAAATCCCTTTAACTCTGATGCATTGTATATTGTCTCGTCATCTCTAAGCGGTATTTCCTTATCTAAGAGTTCTTTGGCCTTTATTAAAAGTTCTTCTTCCTTTTTATTTACCAAGTTCTTGTCCTTTTTCTTGTCAGAAGCTATCCTCTCTAGCCTTTTTTCAATAACTGCAAGGTCAGATATGATCAAATCCCCTTCTATGTTTTGTTCCTGCACCTTGGGATCAAATGTACCAGAAAAACAATTTATTATAGCCACAAGGCAATCACTGGAGCGTATGTCATTTAAAACCTTGGACCCTAGGGTCTTTACCCCACCCCCCTTTATCTCCTCATATTCTATTTCAGAATATGTGATTTTTTTAGGATTAAATATCTCAGCAAGAGGATCCAACCTGGGCTCTGGTACCTTTACCATTGCCCTACTCACACTCTTGGCCTGAGGCCCGGCAAGTGCCAAAAACATCTCAGTCTTTCCACACCCCGCAAATCCAAAAATACCTGTTTTCATCTTAATCACCTTTTTTGATTTGTTTTAATATATTAGCCACATCATCTATTACCTTATCCACCATTAAAGATACACCCCTTTTATTTGGATGTACCATATCCATTAGTGTGTATTTAGGATTTCCAATAATGGTCCCCAATATATCTGGACAAAGAACTATATTGTGCTCTTTTGAGAGTTCATGGTATATATTCTCAAACTTTTTACAATAATCTAGCTCTATGTCCATAAAACCTGGAGGGATACTTGAACCAATCAAAACTATCTTTGCGCCTATAGTTTTAATCTTATTGATCATGTTATCAAGGTTTTCTTTTATCTCAGAAATAGGATATTCTAAAAATCCATCATTTATCCCAAGCTCCAATAACACAACCTGAGGAAGCTCTTTTAAATACCAATCTATCCTTTTTAGTCCCCCATAAGTAGTGTCCCCTGACACACCCCCATTTATTATCCTACAATCAAAACCCATATCCCTTAAACGAGCCTCTAGCTGAGCTGGGAATGAATATTGTGCCTTTATCCCAAATCCTTCTGTTAAGCTGTTTCCAAATGCAAGGATATTTATCATATTATATCCTATTATAATTGATATTTATTTATTTTTCCTTTAATGGTTTCCTATGACATGGACCATATATGCTTTACTTGCATTTTTGTTTATAGGAATACAGAGATTCTTATACAAAATAGCAGCCCGCCTAAACTTAGATTCTACAACAACTACTCTTACATTCATGGGTACTGTTGCTCTTATAAGTTATATCATTTTAAATATATACCATATACATATATCTTACACAAAATATGGACTTTTTTTATGTCTTATAAATAGCCTTACCTTTAGCCTTGCTACTATATCTCATATTAACGCCCTTAAATTTACACCTGCTTCAATTGTATTTCCATATATTAGGTTAAATATACTCATTGTAATCCTTTATTCATATTTTATTTTTGGAGAGATATTTAATAAATGGCAACTTTTAGGAATATCTACATCTATAATTGCATTATTCCTTTTAAGTTTTCAGTTTAAAGATAATACCCCTGCACCAAAAAAGAATAGTAAAATGGGAATATTTTATGCAACTATAGCCCTTTGTTGTGGTGCAATTTCATCTATTTCATGTAAATATGCTACAGAATACATGGATAAATTTTTATTTATATTTTTCTCATATGTATTATCCACTGTCCTGCTTGCAATATTTTATAAAATAAATAATTATTCCCATCCTAAATCCTCTAAAAATAAAATCTTTAAGACCCTTATAATTGGGATCTCCATGGGGATCCTAAATATCCTTGGATTTTATTTTTATCTAATGGCCCTGTCAAAAGGACCATTGTCCATTGTGGCAACTATAAATGGAATGCATTTTGTAATTAGTGTTGCACTCTCTTGTATAATTTTTAAAGAAAGGCCAAATATATTTATTTTAACAGGCATTGCCCTGACAATAATATCTTTAATCCTCTTGACTTGAAATCCAGGACAAGGCCTCCTTTAAATCCAGGGTACCCTCATAGATCGCCCTACCAGTTATAGCCCCTTGAAGCCCTAACTTTGTAAGGGGATATAGGGCCATGATATCTTTCATGTCCTTGACTCCACCTGCAGCTATTACTGGGAGAGAGGTATTTTTTAAAACCCCTTTGATTGACTCCAGATTTAATCCAGTTTGCATCCCATCCCTAGATATATCGGTGTAAACAATAAAACCAGCACCACTGGATTTAACATCTGGAAGTATTGAGGTTATCTCTATATTTGTATCCCTTACCCAACCCCTAGACTTTAATATACCGTTTTCTGCATCCAGGGAAACTCCTACCTTTGATGGAAATTCCTGACAAATATGGACAAATCTGTCTCTGTCCTCTAAAAATAGGGTGCCAATAATGACCCTCGTAACACCTGCATCAAAATATCCCCTGGCAGTCTCTATATCCCTAATTCCACCTCCTAATTGCACAGGTATATCCAATTTTTTGCATATATTTTCAATGATAAAATAATTTTTCGGTTTTCCTTCAAATGCACCATCTAGGTCAACTATATGCAAAAATTTTGCCCCTAAATCGTACCAATACATGGCCATGTCAACTGGATTATCAGAAAAAATAGTTACATCGTTGTACTTACCCTGTCTTAGGCGAACGCATTTTCCGTCTTTAATGTCTATTGCAGGAAACAAGATCATAGCCCAAGCTCCTTTACTGCTATTTTAATCCCTTCTGACGCAAGTTCTGTGGCAGTCACCCACTTTGCCCCCCTGTGAAAAAATTTTTTTATATCAAGTAGGTTCTGGGTCAGGGACTTTTGTTCTTCTTTGTATAAATATGATTTTACTAGCACGCCCTTTTTTACATCAATTAAATTTAAAGAGAGCATTACCTTGGCAGGTTCTGTTACACCCCAATCACCACCAACTCGTTCTCTAAACAAAAACAACTGGGGCACAAGGATATAGTCAGCAGGGATACACTTCCCAATACTTGCCCATTTTTTTACTGGATCTAAAAAGACCTTTTTTTCTCGAAGCAACATTATCTCTTTGCACTGTAATACCATATTAGGCGGTATTAAATGTAATCCCTTTGAGTTAGATAAGGTCATTAAGAGTATTTTATCCAGTTTTTTTAAAATATCCTTGTTGATATTAGACCCATCCTTAATAAGATATCCTGCTAATACATCTTCAGGTGATATAGGATGTTCAAAAGGGGCAATGGCAACGGAAGAAGCAGGTGAGATCGGTTGGTTTTTATTTTTCATGGTTGCACAACTAAATACAAAGACAAAAAATGCACATATTATAAAAATTTTTTTCACTCTATTATCCCCTTTGTGCTCATAATATTGTTTTTATCTATTATGGATGTAGCATTTTTTAAAGCAATACCAAGACCTTTAAATGCTGCCTCTAGTAAGTGATGGCCATTTTTTCCATAAATATAATTAATGTGGAGGTTAAGTCCACCTTTATTAGTAAAAGATTTAAAAAATTCCCTCCATATATCTATCTCTTGTCCAAAGAGGACTGAAGGAAGAAGATTGTCATTATTATACACAAGGTACGACCTACCAGATAGGTCCACTACTATCTCGCAAAGTGCCTCATCCATTGGGACCCTTACCCAGGCTATCCTCCTTATACCTTTTTTATCCCCAAGGGATTTATTAAATACCTCACCAAGACAAATACCTATATCTTCTATTAGATGATGCGCATCTACCTCTGTATCCCCCTGTGCATTTAGGGTTAGGTCAAACCCTCCCCAGAAGGAAAACAAGGTCAAGAAATGGTCCAAATATCCAAGGGTGGTATAAATCTCTATATTTGATTTACCCCTTAGACAAAATTCAATTTCTATATCAGTCTCTTTGGTCTTTCTCTGTATCTTTATCTTGTTCATCTACATCCCCTCCCTGGGCCAACATATTTTCAGCCTGTTCCTGTTTTTCAGACCCCTTTGGTTGGTCTTGTTTTTTTTCTTTTTTCCCAAAGAAAAAGGCTATCCATATACCAACTTCATATAAAAGTACGAGTGGTCCGGCCATAAGACATTGGGTAAGCGCATCAGGGGGAGTCAAAACAGCCCCCACAATAAAAGCAATTAATATGGCATATTTTCTGTATTTTCTTAAAAAGCTAGACGTCACAAGACCGAGCCTTGCAAGGAAAAATATCACAAGGGGGAGTTCAAACACTATTCCAAAGGCTATTAATATCCTCACAGCAAAGGCAAGCCCTTCTTTCATGCTGATCATGGGGCTTATATATACATTTGCAAAACTCATAAAGAATTTATATGCATAAGGAAATATTATAAAATATCCAAACATGGCCCCTGTTATGAACAACAGGGCTGAACATATAGATATTGGGATAATAAATTTTCTCTCCTCAGGATATAGTCCAGGTTTTACAAAAAGCCATATTTGATAAAAACTATATGGTAGGCTCAAGAATATCCCAGAGATAAAGGCAGTCTTTAAGTACACAAAAAATGCCTCATGGGGAGATGTATATATCATCTTTGAATTTTTGGGTAAGGATTCAAATAAAGGGAGCATCAAATAATTAAATATGTATTTAGATAGTGGGACACATGCAAGCATGCCAACAAATATAGCAATTACTGCCCGAATAAGCCTTTTCCTGAGTTCTTCTAAGTGATCTAGTAAGCTCATTTCTCCCAACCCATCAGAAACAGGTTCCCCTTCCAATGGAGTTAATTTATTCTCATCTTCCATATGATCCTTTTCAATGGTGGGATTTTCCATCTCATGCATACGCTAATCTCTCCTCTTATACCAACTCTCATATGATTTTGAATTTTGGATGTTGTTTAGGTAAATGAAGTTTTTTATAATAATTTTAAATTATGGATTTTGAATTTTGAATTAAAAATAACAGTTCACTGTTCATGGCTAAATGAATATTAACCCAATATCCAAAATCCAAAATTTTTCATCATACCCAAAACCTAACATCTAGTACCTAATATATATAATCGTTTAGCCTTTAGCCTCTTGTTTATTTACCTTTTCTTCTTCTACTACTTCTGCCTTTTCTCCTTCTCTATCAGCCTCTATCCCTTCCCCTTGTCCTTGGGAGATGTCATCTCCTTGTTTGGCTACTTTTTCCTTGACCAAACCATCCTCTTTTTTCTTTTCTAGGTCAGCCAGTTGTACTTCTAAATCAATCTGTCTCTTTACATCGGTTGAAACCCTTCTAAATTCAGCCAACGCCTTACCCAGTGCCCTGGCAATTTCTGGGAGTTTTGAAGGTCCAATTACCAACAGGGCAATAAGTAATATTACTAGTATCTCAGACGTACCAATACCAAACATAATTTCCCCCTTTCAGGCAGCTAGTTAATTTTTAAAAAATCTTTGATGCAGACATCTTATTCCCATTCAATGGTGCTCGGTGGTTTTGATGATATATCATATACCACCCGATTTATCCCTTTTACTTCATTGATTATCCGGTTGGAAATCCTGGCAAGTATCTCAGATGGGATCCTTGACCAATCTGCAGTCATTGCATCAATACTGTCAACCACCCTCAAGGCAACTACGTGTTCATATGTCCTTTCATCTCCCATGACCCCAACAGTCTTTAATGGAAGTAGTACTGCAAATCCTTGCCAAACCTTATAATACCACCCTGAATCTTTGAGTTCCATCTCTACGATCTTGTCTGCTTGTCTCAAGATCTCTAACCTGGACTGAGTTATTTCCCCAATAATCCTGATGGCAAGCCCTGGTCCTGGGAAAGGATGTCTCCATATCAAAAAGTCTGGAATCCCAAGCTCTGTAGCAACCCTCCTCACCTCGTCTTTAAATAGTTCCCTCAAGGGTTCAATGAGTTTTAGGTTCATCTTTTCAGGAAGACCACCAACGTTGTGATGACTCTTGATAACTGCAGAAGGACCCTTATATGAAACACTTTCAATCACGTCAGGATAAAGAGTCCCTTGGGCAAGGAAACCTACATTTTCAATGGACCTTGCCTCTTTTTCAAACACCTCAATAAAGGTCCTTCCAATTATTTTTCTCTTTTGTTCTGGGTCTGTAATGCCCTTTAATCGGCTTAAGAATATATCCTTTGCATCCACATACCTCAAATTAAGGTCAAAATGATCTGTAAGATAATGTATTACTTCTTTTCCCTCATTTAACCTGAGAAGTCCATTATCCACAAATATACAATGTAGTTTTCTGCCAATGGCCTTATTTAAAAGAACTGCTACAACAGTTGAATCTATTCCACCACTTATTCCACAGACCACATTCGCATCACCAACCACTGAAGGGACCTCTTTTAATACAGATCTTACAAAAGAGGCCATAGTCCAGGTAGGTTTTAGTCTAGCCACATCAAATAAAAAATTCCTGATTATCTTCTCCCCATTATACGTATGTGCCACTTCTGGATGAAATTGCAAACAATAGATATTCCTATTTGGATCTTCCATTGCAGCTATTTCAATATTAGATGTCTTTCCAATGACCTGAAAACCTTGTGGTAGTTTTTCAACCTTGTCTCCATGGGACATCCATACCTGTATCTTTGACTCATCAAACACATCTTTGAACAGAATTGAGTCCTTAACCTTATATAGGTCTGACCTACCATATTCCCTGTCTTTTGACGGAACAACTATCCCTCCTAGTTTCTTGGCAATAAGTTGCATGCCATAGCATATACCAAGGATTGGGACATTTAAGTCAAAAATTTTCATATCTATATCAGGCGCATTTTTGTCTAATACACTTGCAGGCCCACCTGAAAAAACAAGGGCACCAGGTTTCATGGTCCTTAGCTCATCTATACCAATATTACACGGGTGGATCTCAGAATATACGCCAGATTCCCTGATCCTCCTGGCAATGAGTTGGGTGTATTGAGAACCAAAGTCCAGGATTATCACTTTGTCTGAAACTTGCATAGGATATATTTCTCCTTTTCTTTTTACTTTAATTTAAAGATCTATTTGATAATTAGGGGCCTCTTTTGTGATTATTACATCATGTACATGGCTCTCTCTATATCCTGCCTGGGTTATTTGGATAAATTTGGCCTTTGTCTGCAACTCCTTTATGTTCTTACATCCGCAATATCCCATACCAGCCCTAAGTCCACCTACTAGTTGATATATGGTCTCGGCAACGTGTCCTTTATAGGGCACCCTTCCAACAATGCCTTCTGGAACTAATTTTTCCACATTCTCTTGAAAATATCTGTCCCTACTACCTTCTCTCATTGCATCCAATGATCCCATGCCCCTGTATATTTTATATCTCCTACCTTGATACAGTATAGTTTCTCCTGGACTCTCTTCTGTGCCAGCGAGCATACCACCCATCATTACAGAGTCAGCACCTGCTGCAAGGGCCTTTACCACATCCCCTGAAAATTTTATTCCTCCATCAGCAATTAGACACCTATCTTTTTTCCTACACGCCTTAGTTACATCCATTATAGCAGTTATCTGAGGGACTCCAACCCCAGCTACTACCCTTGTGGTACATATCGATCCAGGACCAATACCCACCTTTACTGTATCAGCACCAGCTTCTATAAGTGCAATTGCCCCATCATAGGTAGCAATATTCCCAGCTATTAAAGAGATATTTGGATAATTTGACTTAATGAATCTAACCCCTTGGATGATATTCTTGCTATAGCCGTGTGCAGAGTCCAGTACAATCACGTCCACCTCTGCCTTGATCAAGGCATCCACCCTCTCCTTAAAATCCTTCCCCACTCCAACCGCAGCACCTACCCTAAGCCTGCCAAAACTGTCTTTGCAAGCATTTGGATATTTTTTTATCTTATTTATATCTTTAATTGTAATCAGCCCTTTTAGATTGCCCTGTGCATCTACCACAAGTAGTTTTTCTATCCTGTTTTCATGCAATATCTTTTTTGCCTTTTCTAGATCTGTTCCAGGTGGAACTGTAATAAGGTTTTCCTTGGTCATGACCTCTTCTACCTTTGTGTCAAGAACCTCAACAAAGGCCACATCCCTATTAGTTACAATCCCCACTACCTTGGTCCCTTTTACAACAGGTAGACCTGAAATCCTATATTGAGACATTATTTCAAGGGCATGGGCCACTGTATCTGTTGGTTCTATACTCACAGGATCAATTATCATTCCACTTTCAGACTTTTTGACCTTTTTTACCTCTAAGACCTGATCCTTGATAGGAATATTTTTGTGAATAATACCAATTCCTCCTTGCCTGGCCATGGAAATAGCCATCCTAGACTCTGTTACAGTGTCCATTGCTGCACTGATCAATGGTATATTCAATCTTACCTCTGGGGTAAGATAAGTCGATACATCTACCTCAGCAGGTACTACTTCAGAATAATCAGGAAGCAATAATACATCATCAAAGGTAAGAGCTTGTTTCAATATCTTATCTTCATATGACATAATAAAGATTTCCTCCTCAACTATTATTTAGTTTTTTCTTTTTCTGGTCCTTTTACATTGTTAGTAGTTAACTTTTTTAACATATTTTTTGCATCTTGCCTTAAATTTTCAGGTGCATCTTTGCTTAAGATTATTTGAGAAAAAATTCTTCTTGCATCCTTTTTTTTATTTAAGACATATCCATATAAATAGGCCAGGTTAAACTTTGCCATATAATTATCAGGATCTATTTGTATTAGTCTTTTTAAATAAACAGTTGCCTGTTTATATTTTTTTAAAAAAAAGTAACAAGTAGAGAGATTTGTAAGCACCTCCATGTCCTTAGGTCTTATACTAACTGCCCTCTTCCAAAAAAATATCGCCTTATCCCACGCCCTCATCTGCATAAATATAGTCCCAAGGGATTTAAGTGTCTGAATATCCTTTGGGTCCTTCTTTAACCTTTTCATATACTCAGAGATCATAGTTGCCATATCCTGGCTATTTGAATCTATTTTTTCTGATACTGATTTTTTAAAAATAGAGGGATTTTCTATCTTATAATAGAGCACATAAAACAGCATAAATATTAAGTTAAGTATTAAAAATAAAAAGAAAAACTTTCTCCTATTATTTTGCATCATTATCATCCTGTTTTATTTCTATTTCCAATTGATAAAACCTGTCTAACAACTCTTTTTGTTCTTTTGTAAGAAAGAATACATAACCTAATATTCCCACCCAAACCACTATATTTGCAATTATAACATAAGTCATAATATATTCCTCCATCTAATTGATTATATAAACTTATCTTGCATTATGTTGTATATCCTGTGTTTTAATCTAATCTGAGAAATCCTATAAAAAAGCAGGGAAAAAAACAAAAAACCGTAAGCAATTAGATTTACAATAAGTGTATAAATCATTTCCTTTGGCATCCCACCACCTTTTGTAGCAAATACAGCAGGGTGGATACTTCTAAACATTCTTGCAGACCAAAAAACCAAGGGCACATCTAAAAATGCTATTATCCCAAACACACTAGTTAAAATATATTTTTTTTCAGCCGATATACCAAGATTCAACATGGCCAGATATAGGACGTATAAAAACCACATAATCAATGTAGTGGTTAGCCTAGGATCCCACGTCCAATATGTATTCCACGATGCCTTTGCCCAAATTATACCTGTGCACAGGACCAAGGATGCATAAACAACCCCTAGTTCTGCCAAACACCTTGAAATTATATGGTATAAAATATTTTTTTTGATTAAATATAAAAGACTAAATAAAAATACCAGAAAAAATGCAAAAAGTGCCCACCATGCAAAGGATACATGAAAATAAAAAATCTTTTGTGGAAGTCCAAGTGTCTTTTCAACTGGAGCATAGATATAGATAAACCAATCCCCAAGAAATATATTTATCATACTTATCATTAATAATATTTGTGTAATTTTCACAAAATTTTTCATATAATAACCATTCCAATATGTTTTTTATTTCAAAAACGTGAAAAAAATTTACGTTTTTCTAAATCCTAAGCCATTGTATATAATGACCAAGGGCTAAAGGAAAGAATTTGCATTTCAACTCCTATACCTTTTGCCTTTAGCCTTTCGCCTTTTGCCTCATATGCCTTTCGCCGCATTTCATATTAACCTGCAGATTTCGGAACTTTAGTTTGGTAAATTTTTAATTCTCCATTATACATTTTCAATTCTCAATTGGTATAAGATCACTCCTTTCCATATAAGAAAGGGAATAAAAATAGACAAACCCCTGTAAAAATAAGGTCAAAGGCCAGGCTCATATTTATCCATGAGATGATCTCTCCTATTGGGTTACCTGCACTTAAATGGGACCACGTCTTTATTCCCCCTAAAATAATAGGCAGTTGTAAGGGAAATAATATGGTAGTTAAAAGGGAATCTTTTGTTGATAAATCCCCTACAGCTCCACCAAAAAAAGACCCAATTACCCCCATCCCCCAATCTATTATTAATATGTTTAAGATAAGGGGGAAAAAATAGATCATAATGTTGGACTTTAAAAAAATAAGGATAAACACCATAAAAAATATCTGTAAAAAAAATAAACAAATTATTCCGCAAATGGTCTTTGATACCCATATGAGTTCAATAGATATAGGAGAAATTAAAAGTAATTCCCATACCTTATGTCTTTCTTCCATTTCATAGAGCTCTCTAAATATCAACACACTGCAAAAAATAGAACTTACCCAAAAAATAGTTCCTACCCAGATAGGATTTAATGGACCTAGGTTACTGCTAGCAAGGCTAAAGGTAAAGATAATTATGAGCCCAAGTAGTAATGCTTCTTTTATTCCTTGTTTTCTAAAAAAGATGAGTTTTAAATCTTTTTTTAATAATGTTATCATAAATTATTCCAATAAAAATGTCTTATCCCTGTACACCAACCTAGTATTTATATAATCATGGGATACATTGTGGGTTACCCAAATCACTATCTTTTTTTTGTTAAGAGCAGTTTCAATCATCTGAAAAAACATTGACTTAGACTGGGTATCAAGTCCTGTCTCTGGCTCATCTAGTAGATATATATCTGGATCAATAATCATTATCCTCGCAATATTCAACCGTTGGATCATCCCCCTGGAAAATATAGATGTCCTTTCAAACGCCACAGTACCAAGGCCTACTTTTTTAAGAAATTTTAATAGGTCCTGTTTATTAAAGCCAAGTTTGTATATATTTGACCAAAACTTTAGGTTTTCATATGCAGTTAAATTAGAATAAACAGAAAGATAATGGCCCATGTACCCAATTTTATCTATCCCTTGGTTGCAAATGCTCCCCTTAGATGGCCTTAATATCCCTGCTATTATCTTG
Organism: Desulfohalobiaceae bacterium; assembly: GCA_027013815.1. Taxonomy (GTDB): domain Bacteria; phylum Desulfobacterota; class Desulfovibrionia; order Desulfovibrionales; family Desulfothermaceae; genus Desulfothermus. Next base: position 20,935 of record JALWFY010000164.1, read on the forward strand.
AGCAATGTTGACTTGCCACAACCATTTGGTCCAATTACAAGCACACCTTGAGACGGACCTAATTCAAGATTTACATCTTTAAATATGAGTTTGTCCCCAAACCACTTTGATATACCGTTTAATTTAAGCATCTAGCCCTTTACCCCATAAGAAGATGCAATTAGGCCACATAGAGCCAATATAATACTTCCAATCCATATCCAGTGTACCATGGGATTTTTCTGTATTTCTATCTTTAATACACCATTATCTGTACTCTGTAGAACACTTATATATATTTCATCAAACCATCTTGTAATTACTGAAACCTTAGAAAAAATATTATCTTGAATCATAAAAAAGATTCTTTTGGGAACTAAATATCCAATATGTTTACCATCTTTTAAAACATCAAACTTATATTTATGCACAATCTTATTTTTATATCTTTGTTTATAGGATTCTATATATTTAAATTTATATCCCTGGAATTTTATTTCTTGCCCTTTAGCAACTATAAAATCAGCTCTTTTCTTATATCCTGAAGAAATTGCAATAGATATTGCCATTATACATATACCTATATGAATGCCCCATTTAGCAAATTCTCTTTTATTTTTGTATAACTTAGTATTTAAAATTAAATATAATATAGAAATAACGCCTGTAATCCCCGCTGCAACACTCAATAAAACCAATATATATCTTACTCTAACTATCCATAAAAGAAAACAAATTAGAAAAAACAATATTAAGGATAAAACACCTTGTACTTTTAAGTATTCATCTCTCCATTTAATCCAAGGACAAACAAATAAAAGGAAGATCAAAAAACTTGAAATTGGCAAAAAGACCTTATTATAAAAACTAGTTCCAACGCCCTTGCTCTGTCCTATTATGACCTGGCTAATAATTGGATACATTGTACCAGTTAACACTACTACGCAAAGTCCAATGAAGATAAAGCTAGATATTAATAAAATTCCATTTTTTGAAAAAAGACCAGATAATTGTTTTGAATAAGTAGCAGGGGAAAATATAGTTATATATAAAACTATACACAAAGAAATTATAATAAAAAACAGGATGGGTCCTCCAATAGTGCTCTGTCCAAAGGCATGAAGGGAATCAATTATACCACTCCTTGTCAAAAAAGTAGCAACAAAGCAAAAAATAAGAGTAAGACCTAGAAAAAAACTAGAGGTCCTCTCTAAACCCTTTTCCCTTGATGCCACGATTAGTGTGTGTAAAAATCCTGTTGCACACAACCATGGGAGCAAAGAGGAATTTTCAACTGGGTCCCATGCCCAGTAACCACCCCATCCAAGTTCAAAATAAGACCACCACATCCCCAGAACAATCCCTATGGATAAAAAGGCCCATGAGACCAGACTCCATCTTCTAATTACCTTGAGGATAGGTGGATATATACCTGTTATTCTACAGGACAAAAACAATAATGTTGGCACACAAAACCCAGCATATCCCAAAAAAAGCGCAGGTGGATGAAAGACCATGCCAGGATGCATAAGTAATGGATTTAGACCCATACCCTGTTTTGGAGGCATGGGGTTCACAATAAATGGGTTCGCAACAGTGACTAATAATAGAAAGAAAAAACCTTGAAGCATTAAAAATAAGGTCCAGAAAATAGCCCTGGTATCCCAAGAAAGCCACCCATATGTCTTGTTTCTAGTTATAAGTACTCCAACCATCCCAACAAAAAATAGCCACAACAACAAAGAGCCCTCCTGACCTGCCCACAGGGCACTTAGGGCGTAGTACCAAGGGAGATAAGTATCTGTATATTCTGACACATATACTATGGAAAAGTCCCTTTTAAAAAAAGCACAAAATAATATAATCAGGGCAAGAGAAACACAGAAAAAAACAAAGTACTGGACATATTCCATCCAATCTACTTCTTTTCTAGTCCATACTGAGTACAACAAGAATCCAGAGAAAAATATACATGAAAAAAAACCAAGCATTAAACAAAAATAACCCAAAATGGCCATTTTATCTCCTATGATTAGTCTTTATATAGTTTGATATATATTAGCCTATGACTTTTTTTGATACTTTGAGGGGCATTTGGTCATTAATACACTGGCCTTAAATCTCCCATGTTCCATAGTACCTTCTACAATTACCTCACTACCTGTTTTAAAGGTATCAGGTATATTTCCATAATAATCTACAATTATTTTTTTAGAAGGGTCTTTTTTGTCTAGGAGGGAAAACTCTATTCCACTCTTTACCTTTTCTATATCCTTACCCACTTTTCCAAACAGCCTAGCACGTCCTATATTTCCATTTGACTTGGCAATGGCCTCTGATACATTTAAAAAATATACGCTACTAGACTTGATTGAACTAAAAATCAGGTAACAAAATCCCCCGGCAATTAGTAAGAATGCAATAATATACATACCTTTTCTGTTCCTCATCTCTATTCCCTCAATTCCTCATTTGATTTGAAATCTTTATCTAACTTAGTCAATATCTCTAATTTTTTCTTTTCTGCAAGTATCCTCATATCCTCTACCCTGTCGGTTTCATCTACTATTTCTTTTCCAAGTATCTCCTCTAATATATCTTCCAGGGTAATTAGTCCTGAAATACCCCCATATTCATCTAATACTATTCCCATGGGTATCCTTGATTCCAAAAACTTAAATAACACTTTATCTAAGGTCAGTGTTTCTAAGAAAAAGTGTACTGGTTTCATAAGGTCTTTTAATCTCTTTTTTCCTTCTCCTTTTACCAATGCCCTGAGTACATCGACCTTATAAACTATCCCCCTTATGTCCTCTATGTCGTCTTTGAAAAATATAGGCACCCTGCTATATGGCCACATCTTGTCAATATCTAGTGCCTGTTCCAAGGTCTGTTCACCAGGTAGAGAAAAAATCACTGTCCTAGGGGTCATTACCTGCATTATCCTTTTTTTATCTAACTCTAATATATTATAGATATATTTTTCTTCAAAATGTTTTAACACCCCAGTTTTTCTAGAAAGACTTACCAGTGCAAGCACGTCCTCTTCTGATGTCTCAAGCTCCTTTTTCCCTTTTTCTAAAAATTTAATAATAAAACTAATGCCATTAATTATAGGCAAAAACAAAAACACCAAACCCATAATAGGCCTAGCCAAAATAGAGGCAAAGACCCTATTATATAGTACTCCAACTGTCTTTGGAATAATCTCAGAAAAAAACAGTATGGTTAGCGTGAATACAATGGAAAAATATAATAATTTGTCCTGCCCAAAGACAGATACTGCTGCAGCCCCAGCAATGGATGCACCAGCAGTATTAGCAATAGTATTTAATGTCAAGATTGCAGTAATAGGTCTATCTATATTTGATTTTAAACGATATAAGATCTCCCCTGAGGACTTTTTCTTTTTTCTCAAACTTTCTATATAACTCCAAGACACTGAATAGAGCACTGCCTCAGTAAGGGAACATATAGCAGAGATTCCCACAGCTAGGCCAAAAGATAGGATCAATAACCACATTTATCCGAGCTCCTTTAAGGCAATGAGTAATGCCTTCTCAATCTCCTCGTGAACATTTGGGTCCAATAT
>JALWFY010000165.1 GCA_027013815.1 Desulfohalobiaceae bacterium
TTCTGCGACCCCTGCCCCATATGAGCCTGGGGGGCATCCAAAGACCCTGATTGTTGCCTCTAAAAATGCCTGGTCTTGATTTAAACCCTGGGATTTATACATCTCAACATCCCTAAGCACATTCTTTCTCAGTATATTTTCTGATGGATCCTCCTTTAGATTTGCAACTAATTTTACAGCATTGTCTAAGAGTTCTATTAAATTTGGGAATGCATCCCTGAAAAATCCAGATATCCTGGGGACCACATCTAACCTTGGCCTGCCAAGTTCTGATAAAGGGATTATCTCTAGCCCCTTAACCTCCATACTCCCCCTTGCCCACACTGGCCGGACTCCAAGCAAATACAAGATCTCTGCTATGTCATCGCCTCCAGTCCTCATAACAGGTCCACCCCATACAATTATACCAATGGTTTCAGGATATTTCCCTGTGTCATTTAGATATCTTCGTATCAATTCATTCCCAAGTCTTTTACCTATTTCCCATGCTGCAGGGGTGGGAATTTTTTGAGGATCAACAGAATAAAAATTCCTTCCTGTTGGGAGTATGTGTGCTTGTCCCCTTGTTGGGGCACCAGAGGGACCTGGAGGGACAAAGCCCCCATTTAATGAATGAATGGTATTTTCAATCTCATAATAGGTCTTTAAAATGGTCTGTGAGAGATCACATATGTATTCCAGTATAAGAGGGAGCCTGTTATCTCTAATATTAGCTATATCTTTAACTATTTCCCCAATCTTTGTCTTATCAAAACCTGTTTTATGTAATTTAGTAACTAATTTTACACTAATATTATGGATCTGTTGCAAGATATCTCTACCTGTTTTCATCTCATCTTGGTTTAATATAGTGCCCTTATTTTCTATTACCTCATTGTAGTCATACCCAAGGATATCACATATTACTTCCCTCAAAGACGGAACATCTCCATTAGATAGCTTTGTTAATTGGACAAGATATTCTATTAATCTCTCCCCCTTTGGAGGAATACCCAATATATGGAGACCGTCATTTATTATATTATTTTCAAGGTCACTTAAATAACTATGGAGCTCTTTTAAAAAAGATTCAAAATCCTCAGGTATATGTAAATCATCCATACTTAGGTCTGATAAAATATTGCACTCCTTGGCAGAGTCCCATATCATGTTTTTTAATACATCAATTTTGCCCTTATCTTGCACTTTTGCAAGACTATATTCCTTTAATAAATTGTCTAATTTACCTAGGTCCTCGTGGAGATCTGCATTGGTGAATGCAGGGGTTAGGTGGTCAATTATACAACAATAAGACCTCCTCTTTGCCTGTGTACCTTCACTTGGATCATTGATTATATATGGATAGATATTTGGCAGGTCCATAATGGCTATATCTGGCCAACATCTATTGGAGAGTCCCACAGACTTTCCTGGAAGCCATTCAAGGGAACCATGCTTTCCCACATGGATTACTGCATCTGCCTTAAACTCATCCCTTATCCATTTGTAATGGGCAATATAATTGTATGGGGGGCTTAAGTAAGGGTCATGATATAGGGAATCTATCTTCTCAAAGCTCCCCCTCATAGGCTGAATGGTAATAAATATATTCCCATTTATTATCCCAGGGAAAAACATCTTATTGTCAAAAACAAATAATTCCCCTGGGACATCCCCCCAATCTTTTTTTAATTTTTCTATATTTTCTATTGGTAAAGCATCTATCCATTGCCCTACTCTATTTGATGGGGCAAAGTTTTTACACCTATTGCACAGTTGTTCTGGAAGTATCCATCTCTTGTCATAGGTAAGTGATGAGAGAATTTCTTTTGCCAGTTCATCCCCGCTTTTGTAAGTTCTATCTATTTTATAACCTTGCTCCTTTAATCTATCTAAAAGGATCTTAACAGATTCAAAACTATCCAGCCCTGCAGCACATCCTATTCTATCATTTCTAGGAGGATAGTTGTGAAATATAATGGCCACTCTTTTGTCTATATTTTGCTTTTTCTTGAGTTTTGCATAATTAATTGCAATATCTACTATCTTTTTCATCCTCTCCTTGCACGGCTCATACTTAGAGAGCAGGGCTCCAGATAGAGGATCTACGAATTTTTCCTCCCTAAATGCTATTGGCACTGTGATATAAGCACCATCAAATTCAGGTTGAGCAACTGCACAACATATCTCCATAGGGGATAATCCCTGGACACTTTCATCCCATTCTATATGGGAGATAAGAGACATAATAACCTGTATAATAGCACAGTCTAATCTTTTATAAAGGGTATTATATTTATCCCCCAACATGTTTAAAGAAAACATCATGGGATTTATAAGTACATCTATTATAGGGTTTCCATTCTTCATAAAAAATTTTTCCACTACATAGTCTGCACCTTTATTTTTACAAATACTGTCTTGAAATCTCTTGTGAAAAACGCATATTACATTTGCTCCTCTATGTTCTATCTCATGTATCAGTGCATCTACCCATGAGAGTTCTCCATTTAACCAATAGCCTTGATAAAACCATATACCAATTGTAGGTCTTGATTTATCTATCTTTTGCTCTAGGTAATCTTGAATAGATGGGAGGGACGAAAAATCAGGATGATACAACCCCTCATTGGGTTGTTTTTTAGGAGGTTGCGGGTTATTACAATCTTTATCTACAGTAGATATAAGATATTTAAATAAATTCTTAAAATTAACAGGACCACCAAATGAAATATATTTGTTAATCTCTATCCATATATCTTGCTCAAAAAAGTCACTATATTTAGATGCAGCATCCAAAGATGAATCATCCCCAGATGAACCAAATATCAATACATAGGGGAATCTGCTTAATTCCTTAATTTTTTTTATCTCCTCCATTATTAAATCAAAACCTGGACAAGAGGACTGACCACCATGCAAATTCATTATAACAAACTGAGACTCCTTTGCATGTTCAGTAAATTTTAAAACCTCTTTTTTATTCATTAATTGGGACTTTCCCCTAACAATAATTTCTAAATTTTCCTTCTCTTCCTTTTTAAAGTAATGATACGCTTTAGAGATGGAGTTAAATTCCATTGATGTAGCAGAATAATAAGTAATTTTAAAAGAGTTCATCATATACCCCTTGAGACTTTAGGATTGAAAAATAAATAGAACATACCAGTTCTTTATATCTTGTACCATTGTAATAATTCCTGCTCGGACAATCTCCTGGACAAAGATTATATATCTTGCACCTCCTACAGGATCTATCTTTATTGTTGAAATTAAAATTACTTATCCTAAAATTATTTAAATCACCAAAAAGAAAGTTACTATCTCCTGCAGTTTGAGCACAAGGATATAGATTACCATCTGGAAATAAGGCCATGGATTCCCCTTTTTGTGCATGACAAAATATATTACCCTTGTGTTTTTTATGCCTTATAAGCGTCTCCTGTTCCCTAAAATGAAACTCCCTATTCATTTTGATCCAGTTTATTGAGTTCATAAAATCTAATATTCCTCTGGATACGTTCTCTTTAGAAGGTAAAAGATAGTCTTTTTCTCTTGCACTTCCTTTTCTTACCATCATATCAAGACCAATACCATCTATATTGTCAAACATACCAATTGCCATTGCCAATTTATTTAATGAATTCACATTTATGGATGTTAAAGTAGTAGTTATCCTACACTTTATACCATATTGTTTTAATAGTTCTATGCCTCTAATGGTTTGTATAAACCTGCCTCTGGTAATGTCATGAATGTGTTGATTGCCATCAAGACTTATTCCAAGCTGTACTCTATATTTCTTTAATATCTTGATAATAGAGCTATCCAATAAAGTACCATTTGTCTGGATACCAATAGTTGCAAATGGAATATATTTTTTTATGCTTTCGCATATATATTCAATTAATTCAGGATAAAGTGTAGGTTCTCCTCCTGTTATTTGTATATGTAGAGGAGGTCTATTTTTTGTTAATAGACTTAATCCTCTGTCAATTATATTTTTTTTTATTACTAGCTTTTTCTGTCCTTCCATATAACAATATATACAATTTAGGTTACAATTAGTTGTTATTATAATTATAAAATATTTTATCATTTCTTATGTTGTCTAGTAGTGTGTCAAATTCATTTATATTATTTATAATCTTTATATATTTTGAATCTAAATTTGATTTATCTGAGTTAAATAAAACAACTTTTTTCCCAAAATTTAATGCTATATCAATAATTTCTGTTTTATTATAAAAGAATTTTGTATTACAATCTGGATCAATTATGAGTATTGAATCTTTAATTAATTCCTTGCATTTATCTATTTTTTCATCTCTTATTGGATAAAATGGGAATTCATCAACACATATTGCATTTATTTCTCTTGCAACAAACCAATCAATATCATTCTTATATAAAATTCCTGTTGATATACAAAATTCCTTTCTGCATAAAATCCTATAAATTGGAGTTGCTTTTCCCATGCCACCCAACACAAATACCATTGGTTTTGACTTGCCTTGTTTTGTGGGAATTTCAATGGAGCCCAGGGTGGGATTAAACTTCACCCCATTAAAATTATATAGCCTAGATACAGTTTCTTGGGTTAGGATGTCCTCAGGTATGCCCTTGTCTATAATCTTTCCATCTTTTACTAATATAACAAAGTCAGAGACCTTTATTGCCAATTCCAACTGGTGCAGGGATGCTATTACAGTGATATTTTTTTCCCTGCACAGTCTCTTTAATATGGAAATCACTTCTACCTTGTGTTTTAAGTCCAGGTGTATAGTGGGTTCATCTAGGAGCATGATCTGGGGTTGTTGGGCAAGTCCCCTTGCAATATACACCTTTTGTCTTTCTCCATCGCTGAGTTCATCCATGGGCTTATCTATTAAATGCATTGCCCCAACTGATTTTAAGGAATCTATAATTATCTCTTTATCTCTTTTCGTGATTCTTCCAAGAAAGTTTGTATGGGGGTATCTCCCAAGAGCTACATAGGAAAACACATCAAAAAAAGGGGGAGTGTTTTTTTGTGTGAGTAATATTGATAATATCTTTGCGATCTTAGACCTTGGAACTTTTTCAACAGGGGTATTTTTTATAAAAATAGATCCCTTTAATGGCCGTAAAATATTTGCCAGGGTGAGCAAAAGTGTGGTCTTGCCTGCCCCATTTGGACCTAGTATGGATATGAACTTTCCTCTACAAACGCTAAAATTTATATGTGAGAGTATCTTTTTGACTCCATATCCTATTTGGAGATCAGATACAGATAATACCTCTTCATTATTTTTCATATCTCCATCTTCCTTTTGGATAAGAGTGCAATCACAATGGGAGCACCAAAAAATGCAGTAATTGCACTAATTGGTATTTCAACAGGAGAAAATAGTGTCCTGGCAATTAGGTCAGAGATACCAGTTACTATACCTGCGAGTAAAAATACCCCTGGGATCAAAATCCTGTTGTCAGAGGTAGAAAATACAAGCCTGCCCATGTGGGGAACTGCAAGCCCAATAAATGCAACTGGTCCTGCCCCAGCAGTGACCAACCCTGACAAAGCACATGAAAAAAGGACTATCAAAAAGCGAATGATTTTTATTCTTATACCAAGGGACCTGGCATATATATCCCCAAGTAGGAGTCCGTTTAATGGCTTTGAAATAAGGTATGTACCAAACAGTATAATTGCTCCAACACTGATAAATATCTTGATTTCAGACCATTTAAACCCAGAAAAGCTTCCCATTTCCCAAAGCACAAAACCCTTTATCCTTTCTTGTTCAGCAAATGCCATTAGGATGCTGGTGATGCTATGACACAAATATCCTATCATTAGGCCAATGATTAAAAGGGTAATGGGATTTTTCACCCTAGCCGCTAGTATGAGTACTATAAACATTATGAAATACGCCCCTATTAGGGCGGATATAGTGGATAGATATGGTGCTAGCTGGGTAAAGCCAAGGGCAATGGATGTTAGCATTACAATGGACACCACTAAAGTAGCCCCTGAGGATATTCCCAAAATAAAAGGACCAGCCAATGGATTTCTAAAAAATATCTGCAAAAGTAGACCTGATACCCCAAGCAATCCCCCACCCACCACAGCGGCAATGAGCCTTGGAACCCTTATATTCCACAGGATAAACCCATCAGTTGAAAGGGTATCATGGGAGAATATGAGGTGTACAAGTCTTTTCTGTGAAATCACCACAGAACCAATGGATAGTGAAAGCCATATACATAGGGCCAAGAGGAAAAAACAATAAATAAAGATTAACTTGGTTGTATTTTTTTTTGGTACATTCATTTTTTATCACTTATCAGGTAGTTTAGTGAAAAATTTTAATCTATACCCTGGAAACCTCTCTGGATGGAGGATTGCTGCAATCTCTTTAATTATCTCATCTAGCTTATCCATTGATTGGCTATACTTTGGAAGTGGTGAATATACTGTGCCCTTTGTAAGGGGCTTAATATCCTTTATTAACGGGTTTATCTTGGCCAGTGCTTCTTTTGAGTTTGCACCTGTGCTTGGAGAACGATAGGTAAATAATATATCCGCCTGTCTTCCACTGGAGAGGAACCTCTCCAAAGATATCTCCATTCAGGAACTCCCCCTGATATCGTCAAATAGATAGTCACCACCTGCAATTTTTACTATTTGTGCAGACCATGAATCCCCTGGCTCAATCAATACCCTTTTTTCATAAATATCTCCCCATATTACCTTTGGCCTTTTTGATATATTTTTTAATCTCCTCTTTATCTCTGCTATTGAATCATTTACCCTTTTTACAAATTTTTTTGCTACTTTTTCTTTATCGAAGAATTGGGACAAAAAAACTATAAACCTCATCCTGGTCTTTAGGTCCATTGCACTTTGTGTAGTTGTTACAATGGATTTTATACCCATCTCATCTAACTTAGGAATATCAGCAAGGTTCCATGTAAAGACAACTTCAGGTCTTGCCTTTTTAATAAGTTCATAATCAATTGAGCTAGATTCACCAACATATATTATAGAACCTTTCTCAAGGCCTTTTTTTACATAATCTATAGTCCAATAATCCTTTTTATGTGTTACTCCAACTAAAGTATTTAACACACCAAGACCTCTAAGTAGAGATACATTAAATCCAGAATATACTACTGTCCTTTTTACTGGAATATATATAATGCGGTCTTTATCATAATTTTTTTTAAGCTTAGTACCTCTAGGTATTAAAATAAACTTTCTCCCTATTCCATCTGTTATCTCTTTTACACCATTGGGGAGTCTCTTTATTGAAAACTCCCCAATGGATTCAAAGGAGGGGGAGTGGCATGAAGGTAAAACAAATAATATAAAAAATATAATGTATAAATATTTATTCATAATCATAAAATATACATATAAATAGTTTTATACTTTTTCTTTTAAAAACGTAAAAAAATTACGCTTTTTTGAAATTTAAATCATTGTATATAAAGGCTAAGGGCGAATGGCAAAAGAAAAAATTCTTAGCCCGTTGCCTCTTGTTATGTACAAGATTAAATAAATAGAAATAAAAAATAAGAACTTAAAATTATGGATTTATATCATAAGTAGATTTGATGAGTCATTTTGCTCCTCCTTGTGCAATGGATTATTTGCATCATAGGAGGAAGCTCCAGGCAGGTTCTCTAGAAATGGTTTATTTATGGAGGCACCATTTCCGAGAACGAAGCAGTTAGCCTCGAAGCTTCGTCCTTTTTTCTTTCTCTAGGCCGGTCTTCCGACTTGAGGCTCATCCTACTCACTGATGCCTTCCCCCTTGCCTTTTAAATAGGAGATTAACTGGTGGCAAGAAGTGGCTCACTTTTCAGCTTTCGTCCCCTCTCACGGCTGCGGGCCAGTGCCGGATTTTCACCGGCTTCCCGTTTCACCCTAAAATAGGGCACCTAGAGATCAGGTTGTTTTTTTGGAGCTATATATAACTAATCTATGAGTGTCAATAACATTTTTTTAAAAATTAATTCCTAAATACATGTTTGCAAATCAAATAAATAGTCAAATAATGTGTTTAATTCATGTATAGTCTTGATTAAAAATTTAACACAACAAGTTCATTGACATTTTTTTTAAACTCTATTAACAGACTTACATCACTGAAAATTAGATGTATCTAACATTATTTTATCATAAAAATAATTATGGGAACAAGGAGCATTTATGGGAGAAGTGACAATTGCACTTGCAGGTAATCCTAATTCAGGCAAGACCACACTATTTAACCTACTCACAGGGGCCAGGCAGCACGTTGGGAATTATCCTGGGATAACAGTTGAAAAAAACAAGGATATTTGAAAGAATATTAATATGGTATAAGGAAATCAAATATATGGGGAGAAAAAGATAGATAAAATAAGTGAGGAGGTAAAAACTCATGCATGAGAAGGAAATTGAATTAAAAATACGAGAGCTTCCTGAAGATTTGAGGAGGGAGGTTTTAGATTATATGGAGTTTCTTTTAAAGAAATATAAGGACAAAGAGAACAAAACCAGGGAGTTTAAGTTTGACTGGGAAGGGGGGTTATCAGAGTTACGGGAGAAATTTACTTCTGTTAGGTTACAACATATAGCCTTGGAGTGGAGATGATGTTTTTAGTGGATACAAATGTATTTTTGGAAATCCTCTTAGGGCAGGACAAGAAAAAAGATTGTAAGAAATTCTTGCAAAACAATATCAGAAATCTCAACATAACAGATTTTTCCTTACACTCTATTGGTGTAATCTTATTTAGATATGGCAAAGATGATGTTTTTCAGAGATTTATTGAAGATATTATGTCTAATACCAGGCTTCTCTCATTGCCCATACAACTATATAGAGAAGTTGTAAATATCAGAAAAAGCATGAACTTAGATTTTGATGACGCTTATCAGTATAGCATTGCTAGGTATTATAGCTTGAAAGTGGTCACAATGGATAAGGATTTTAAAAGGATAAAGGATGTAGAGATCTTATTTTTATAAAAATAATTATGGGAACAAGGAGCATTTATGGGAGAAGTGACAATCGCACTTGCAGGTAATCCTAATTCAGGCAAGACCACACTATTTAACCTACTCACAGGGGCCAGGCAGCACGTTGGGAATTATCCTGGGATAACAGTTGAAAAAAGAGAGGGATATCTCAAGGTTGGGGATACAGCTTTGAGGCTAGTAGACCTTCCAGGTACATATTCCCTTACTGCCTATTCCCTAGAAGAATTAGTTGCCCGAAATTTTCTTGTAGAGGAAAAACCCTCATTAGTAGTAGATGTAATTGATGCCACAAATCTAGAAAGACATATGTATCTTGCGGTCCAATTTATGGAACTAGGGGTCCCCCTTTTATTGGCTTTAAATATGATGGATGAAGTGAAGAAAAAGGGGATTGAGATAGACATAAAAAAGCTTTCCTCAACCCTTAGATGTCCTGTGGTCCCGATGATTGCCAAAAAGGGGGTGGGTAAAAAAGAGCTAATCCAAAAAATGGTGGAATGCTCATGTGCTACCCCTAATTGGGAGCCCCTTAGTATTTCCTATGGACCAGACCTAGACCCTGTTATAGAGGAAATGATAGAGGTAATAAAGGAAAACCAATTCCTCGTGTCCCTCTATCCTTCCAGGTGGATTGCCCTAAAATACCTTGAAATGGATGAGGATATCTTAAAAAAAGGTAGGGAGTTAGATGAGGAAACCTCTTCTTTGCTTGAAAAAATTGTGGAAAAAGTAACATCTCACTGTGAAAGCACTCTAAATACAGTTCCAGAGGCGATTATTGCAGACTATAGGTTTGGATTTATCCACTCTTTACTAAAAGGTGTGATAAAAAGACGGTTTGATCACAATAGATTAGATATATCAGACCAAATAGACAAGATATTGACCCATAAATTTTTAGGGCCTATTTTTATGCTCCTTGTCTTATATCTTATGTTTAAGGCCACCTTTGCATTTGGCAATTATCCATTAGAACTAATCCAGTTATTTTTTTCTTTTTTGTCCAATCTTGCAACAACTTATCTGCCTCCTGGATTTTTTAGGTCCCTTGTGGTCTCAGGCATTATAGACGGGGTTGGAGGGGTTATGAGCTTTCTTCCCCTTATAATGATTATGTTTTTTATCCTGGCCTTTTTGGAAGATAGTGGTTACATGGCCAGGATGGCCTATATGTTGGATAGGGTATTTAGGACATTTGGTCTCCATGGATATTCAGTCATGCCCTTTATCATCTCTGGGGGCATCCCAGGGGGATGTGCAGTACCTGGAATTATGGCCACAAGGACACTCAGGGGTCCAAAGGAAAAGATTGCAACTCTGCTTACTGCCCCATTTTTTTCCTGTGGTGCCAAGGTCCCTGTATTTTTACTTTTAACAGCAGCATTTTTTCCAAATTCAGGAGATAGGGTGTTGTTCATACTCACTGTAGGTGCATGGATTGTTGCACTACTTGTAGCAAAGCTACTACGATCTACGATAATAACTGGAGAATCTACTCCATTTGTAATGGAACTTCCTCCATATAGGTTACCTACATTTAAAGGGTTATTAATACATACATGGGAAAGGGCATGGCAGTATCTAAAAAAGGCAGGTACAGTTATACTCTTGATTTCCATTATTATATGGGCGTGTATGAGTTTTCCAACCCCACCAAAGGATCTAATTAAACCCATTGACAACCAGATAAATCAGATCAAGGCAAATATTGCCAAAACAAAAGATAAAAATAACATAGCGAACTTTAAAAAAAAGATAGAAGTACTCTCAGCAAAGAAAAAGGAAATTGCCTTAACCCATTCCTTGGCTGGAAGGATAGGGATAATGTTAGAAGGACTCACCAAGTTTGCTGGGTTTGACTGGAAGACAAACATTGCATTAGTTGGAGGCATAGCAGCAAAAGAGGTGATTATCTCAACCCTGGGCACTGCCTATTCTCTGGGTGAGGTGAACACAGAACACGCATCTTCACTTCAGGCCAGGATCGCCAATGACCCTACCTGGAATAAGATAAAGGCAATAAGTTTTATGGTATTTGTGCTCCTGTATTCCCCATGTTTTATAAGTATAGTTACCATTGCCCAGGAATCTAGCTGGAAGTGGGGTATATTTAGTATGGTATTTAATACTGTCTTTGCTTTTTGTATCTCTATTGGGATATACCAACTTGGTATAAGGTTCTTTTAGCCCATTAAGCTTTTTATTTCAAAAACGTGAAAAAATTTTACGTTTTTTTTGAATCCTAAGTCATTGTCTATAGTAGGGATAAGGGTTAAAGGCTAAGGGCGATTTAGGATTTAAAATACAGGATGTAGAAAGGCTAAGGGCAAAATTCATGTGCCTTTCGCCTTTTATTCTTTTTACTTTCATCTTTGACTATTTCAATCCCATTATGATTCTTGTGAAAACTTTGACCAAACCCCATACTTGACAGAAAAGGAATTAATTAATAAAAGATAAGTAAAGAAAGATAGACATCTTCTAACATCTCGGAACACGGTGAAAATCCGTGGCGGTCCCGCCGCTGTAATCGGGGAGGAGTTCTTGCTTTAGGGCTGCAGAGACAGTCCAGTCACTCTCAGGGTCTACCCTGGGGGGAAGGCTGCAGGATACTCTGAGGATCCGAGAGCCAGAAGACCTGTTAGGAGATGAGATATTATTACGGAGTCCTGATGGCAAAGGGACCCGGAAAAACTAATTGTGGTTTTTCTGGGTCCCTTTTTTATTTTGAAGGAACAAAGCAAATTAGGTCCATTACCACAAAAAACAAGGAGGTATTATTATGAAGAAAAATGTTATTTCTTATCGTCGTAGGTGTAAACAAATTGGCAAAAACACAGGGCTTTCTCACTACATCTTATTAACCCCAAAGACAAAAAAATAGGTTAAATGCATATTATGGAAACACGAGTAGATTATGTGAATACTGGATATGGTCCAAGGTTTTCTGTGTTGGAGATAGGGGTAAAAGACAAGGTTGCTGTGGTAGAAGGAGATACTGGTTTTTGGGCTGTAGTTGACACTAAGGAGCTACCAGAGGTCCTATCAAGGGATTTAGTCCAGGATTTTATAGAAAAAAAACAAGAATTCCAAAAGGAAATGGATATCTTGAGGTTTAATCTCCCACCATCTGCTGTATATTTTAACCCCACTGAAAGGTGTAACTTTGACTGTACTTACTGCTATTTACCTAGAGAAATCAGAAAAAATGGTATTTCAATGGACGCCAAACAGCTAATATCTAATCTCAAGATACTATTGGACTTCTTCAAACAAGTGCTTGGTGATGACGTTAAGCCCCAGATAATATTCCATGGTTCAGAACCCATGATGGCAAAGGACGCAGTTTTTGCTGGGATCGAAGAGTTCAAAGACGATTTCCTGTTTGGAATCCAGACCAATTCCACGTTGCTCACAGATGAGGACCTGGAGTTCATCAAGAAAAACAAGGTAGGGTTGGGAATATCTCTAGATGCACCTATCAGGGAAGTTGCGGACAAGACCAGAAAGAGTTGGTCTGGTAAAGGTGGTTTTGACAAAGTGGTTAGTGTTATTGAAAAATTAGGTGATTACCCAGCCTATAATGTGATTACTACGGTCACAAAATACAATGTAGATATGCTCTCTGATCTAGTAAAGTTCTACCACCGTCTCAAGGTCCCAGTAATAATGCTAAATCCTGTTAGATGCACACAACAAGGTGGAAGAGATTCCAAACCAAATGACATGGTGTTCCTTGAAAGGATGACACAGGCCCTGGACCTTACCTATGAATTGTATGAAAAATCCGGCAGGAAATTGGTAGTTGCCAATTTTGCCAACATACTTGCGGGGATTTTGGGTCCCACAGGGAGGAGACTAATGTGCGACATCTCTCCATGTGGAGGTGGCAGGTGCTTTTTTGCCTTATCTGCCCATGGAGATGTCTTCCCCTGTAGTGAGTTTATTGGAATTCCTGAGTTTAATGCAGGAAATATAAGGACTACTCCTATACAGGAAATACTAAAGACAAAACAAATCACCTCAGTCACATCGAGGATGGTGGAAAAGATAGAACCATGCAAAAGTTGTGCAGTTAGGCATTTTTGTGGGGCCCCATGCCCTGCAGAGGTGTTTATGTTAAATGGTGATTTAAATACCCCAGCTCCCTTTTGCAACTTCTATGAAGGACTTATTAGGTATGCGTTCAAAATAATTGCCTTGCAAAGGGAAAATATCTATATGTGGGATGGTTGGGAAGAAGAAACGGAATATTCCTATAAGTTTGCATAAAAAAATTGGTAATGGACCTCAATCATCAGGGGAGTTTTTCCCCTGATGATTTTTCAGATAGATCCTGTTCTCTATACAGAAGTTGGAAAGATCAGACCAGGAGTAATCATTTCAATAAATGGTATGAACCATAATTCTCCAAGAGTTATAATTGCTTTTATAACATCAACTGTAAGAAAAATATATCCTTTTGAGGTCTTTATCCCCTCTGACATAGGAGGGTTGGATAAATACTCAAAAATAATGCTTGATCAGAGTAAAAGGCTGGATAAAAAATTACTTCTGAGGGCCTGTAAGGTAGTCCAGAGATTGATAGATGTTATGTAAGAGGTATTTGATTTGTCTACTAGGGCAAATAGCCCAGAGCCAACAACCTGTATGTAGGTAGAACACGAATATTAAGGGAGCAAAATTAAAGCACTTTAAATTTATCCTTGACTTAATACAAAAAATTTATAAAATTAGCTTTCGTTGTGGTGATCCTCGGTAGCTCAAGCGGCAGAGCGGGTGACTGTTAATCACCATGTTGGCGGTTCAAGTCCGCCCCGAGGAGTGTAAAAGGGTGTTAAGAAATTTCTTAACACCCTTTATTTTTACAAAGATATATTTAGACCATCCACATCTCCACCATTTCTTTAATCCTTTTTGCCTCCTCTAGTTTGCCCCTTTTTAAACATCCTTTAATGTAGGTATTTGCCTTGATTTTAAGGGTATTTTTAACCAATTTTTCCTTATATGAATCCATATAAGGATTTTTTAATAATTTTATAAGAGAATATATCCTATATAGATCCAACCCAATGATCTTAGATGACAATTGGTCTTCCCTGCCTCCATGTCTCACCACCAAGGGATAGGGACAGAGTCCCACAGGATATTTCAGGGAAGCACGGAGCCACATGTCATAGTCTTCACACGCAGGGAAATCTTCATCAAATGGGCCTATGTCATGAAAAAAATCTCTGGTAAACATGACACATGATGGGCTCACAAGACACAATTCAAGAGAGGGTTCAAATATCCAGCCAGCCTTTTTTGCATGTCTTTTCCCTGGGTTTACCCTCCTTCCCTTCCTTATCCAAATCTCATCTGTTTGAGATATATGCCAGTTGCCCTGTATATGGAATTGTAGGTGTTTTTCTAATTTATCCCCCATCCATTCATCATCAGAATCCAAAAGGGCAACAATTTCCCCACTACTATTTAAAATCCCAGTATTTCTAGCCGAAGACACTCCCCTATGTGTTTGACATATCACCTTTAATCTAGGATCATGTATATTTTTTAAAATACTCCTAGTATGATCCTCTGAGCCATCGTCTACTACAATTAGCTCAAATCCCATGTAACTCTGTACAAGTACAGAAGATATGGCCCGTTTTAAAAGCTCAGCCCTATTATAAGTGGGAATTATAACCGATACTTTCATACACATGATCTTGTATTTTAAAATTGCATTGTCAAATAAATAATAGTAAACATGAAATTTATGGATAAGGACCTAAAAAAGATCAAGGAATTCTTATTTAAATTTTTTTCAAACAGATTTTTTATTGAGGATGACATTATAAGCTTCTTTGAATCCAATTATGAGATTTCAGGACCTCATGATGTGGAAAAAATATTAAACCAGGATGTAGGCCTATTAAATCTAATCATCGTTCCAGATATTAATTTTATATCTTACCTTTACAACAATATACCCAATACTATAACCAATGACCAGGTAGAAGAACTATTAAGTTACCTAGAAGAAAAAATAAAAATAGTAGAGATATACTTTCAAAAAAAACTTATTTATATCCCTGTAGACAGAGAATTTATATCTAATTTCCTTAATAAATTGAGGATAGAACTCCACCTCCCAGATAGAATATTTAAATATATCAAAGAAGTATATCCCAGTAATAACTCTGCGCAGATATTATATAAACTAAAAAAGTCAAATATTTCGTGGGATGAGAACATGATCTCATTTTTTGAAATGTTTTTTTCAAAATTTAAACACAAGGAAAATATAACCCCTTATTTAGATCAATTACTAAAATTGTTTGTTGAAGATGCAAAAGTCACAGATATAAGAAAAAACCTTGAAAAAAGAATCTTTTACTTAGAACAAGCATGGACAAATACCATGTGCATTGAAGAGAGGTTAAATTCAAAGGGGCTTGAATTTGTACTCACCTCAAGGACCCCTATCTTAGACCTCTCACCTACAACCCTGCAAGAACAATTAGATGTCTTAAAAGAAATATTTTTTACCCTGTTTCCAACTCCCTATTGAGCTTTAAATTAAAAGATATTTTTTAACACGTTTTGTCTAGTATTTCCTTTATTATCTAAACTCCCCTCTTCACCCTTTGATATCTCTTTTGGTTCAGTGCCAGCTATAAAGGGCAAGAGATAGCTCTCTTTGGTATTTGGCCCTGCAAGCAGGCCATTTTTTGCATCTATCCTTGCCATAACTATACCAGATGGCCTCTTAAAGTCCTCGATTGGATAATCCCCTTCCACCTTTTTCCTGTAGTTCACAAATATAGGGCATGCTGCCCTAGAGCCTGTTTCATATTTTCCCATAGGTGCAGGCACATCAAACCCCACGTATACCCCTGTTAAAAGATAAGGGGTAAACCCCATAAACCATGCGTCCCTTTGTTCATCTGTGGTCCCTGTCTTGCCTGCGACAGGTCTTTTTAATGCCTTGGCCCTCCATCCTGTACCGTATTGGACTACTTGTTGCATCAAATAATCCATGATATATGCATTTTGGGGGGTAATGACCTGTTTTACCTGTGGATTAAAAAAATCTACTTCCCTTGAAAAAGAGTCCTCTACCTTTTTTACAAGGATTGGATCAATGGTAGTTCCCTCCCTGGCAAATGCAGTATATGCCTTGCATAGATTGATAAGGGAAACTGAGGCAGTACCAAGACATACAGACAGGTTCCTCGGAAAGTCTGCTTTTAATCCAAAGGCCTTTGCCCTGGCAATTATCTTATCTATGCCTACTCTCATGCCAATCCTTATAGTGACTAAATTTCTGGAATATACCAGTGCAGTCCTAAATAGGGTTGGGCCATATATGGTCCTTTCATAGTTTTCAGGCCTCCAAGTAGAATTTGTACTATTATCCCAATATACAATGGGTGCATCTAATATCACGCTTGCAGGAGTAAAACCATTGTCTAGGGCCGTAGAATAAACTATTGGTTTAAATGCAGATCCCGTTTGTCTCTTGGCCTGTACTGCCCTATCAAATTGGCTCCTATGAAAATCATATCCCCCAACAAGGGCAAGTACCTCTCCTGTCCTAGGGTCTAAGGATACCAAAGCACCTTCCACTAAGGGTTCTTGTTCTAGGTTTAATATATATTTCCCCCCTTGTTTTACCTTATTTAGCGAGGCATACACCACGTCCCCCACCCTTAGGACCTTTGTTGCGTCTTTGATGGGTGGTACATCTTCTGGGGCCTTGGTGGGGTCTATTTCCCTGCACCAAGACATGGATTTTACAGGGATCCACCCAGACCTATTTCCAAAACCAACCTTAGCCCCATCTTTTTTTACAGATAAGACCAAGACCTTTATCCATTTATTTTTTTGTAATTGTTGTTCCTCTCCTTTGGTTTTATCTAAAAAATTCTTGTATTCTTCTTTGCTAACTAAATGGACAATTGGCCCCCTAAAACCCCTTCTTTTAGTGGAGGCAATAAGTCCTGCCCTGAGAGCCTCTTCTGCTGCTTGTTCGTGTTTTATATCCAAGGTTGTATATACTCTCAGTCCCCCACAATAGGTTTTTTGCTCACCATATCTATTCACTAAAAATCTTCTTACCTCTTCTAAAAAATACGGTCCTATTTTCCAAGAGGGATCATCCATTCTTTTCAAGACCAATGGAGCAGATATGGCGTCTTTGTATTGTTTTTTGGTTATCCACTTTAGTTTTAGCATCCTGGAAAGTACATATTTCTGCCTAATCTTTGCCCTGTCCGGATGTTTGTACGGGTTATAATATGATGGGGCCTTTGGAAGTCCTGCAAGTACTGCGGCCTCTGCTAAGTTTAAGTCTTTGGCATGTTTGCCAAAATAGGTCCTTGCTGCGGCCTCCACGCCATAAGCACCTGCCCCTAAATAGATCTGTGTCAAATAAATAGTCAGGATTTCATCTTTTGTTAGATATTTTTCCAACCTATATGCCAAAATTGCCTCTTTTATTTTTCTCTTATAACTCCTCTCAGGAGATAGTAATATGGACTTTACTACCTGTTGGGTAATAGTAGATCCTCCCTGGACTATAGCTCCAGCCTCTATATTTTTAATGGCTGCGCGCATAATACCCATAATATCAATGCCCTTATGATGATAAAATTCACTGTCTTCTGCAGCCAGAAATGCCTTGGGCACATAGGAAGGCACGTCCTTTAAGGAAAATAAGAACCTATTTTGTTTATAAAAATAGCCGATTACAGTGCCATTTCTAGAAAATACAGTGGTGGTTAAACAGGGGTTGTAATCAGTTATCTTTTCAATCTTTGGAAGGTCCCTGGCCATCCAAAAATAACCACCCACTACCAAAATTGTCCCTATTACGATTGATATAACAAAAAATATTAGAAAAATTTTTAAAATCTTCATATGGAATTATTTTTAATGTATAAATGTGGAACTCTGTTCCACTTTATAATTCAACATCCAAAATTTAAAATCCAAAATTTTTCATTATAAAAGGCGTAAGCCATTAAACTTGACCCTTCCTTTTCCAAGTAAGTCGTGGAGATGGACTATCCCCTTGACCACCAAATCCTTATCCACCACAGGGAGCACAGTTATCTCTGCGTGTTCCATGATATCTAACATCCTGCCTCCTTTTTCCCCCTCAAGTCCATATTTGGGATCCCTGGTCATAAAATCTTCTACAGGCCTGTCTAGGTCCAGATTCCCCTTAACCAATATCCTCCGTACATCCCCATCAGTTACTATGCCTTTTAGCCTCTTTTTATTGTCTACCACTATAACACTCCCAAGCCCTCCTTTATCCAATACCTTGATTGCATCCTTGAATTTTATCCCCATCTCCACCATTGGTAGATTATCCCTTTGCATGATCTTATCAATATCTAAGGCCAACCTCCTACCTAGGTCTCCTCCAGGATGGAACTTTTGAAAATCCTCTTTTTTAAATGCCTTCCACCTAGTCAAGGCCACGGCAATTGCATCCCCAAGGGCCAAGGTAGCAGTGGTACTAGCAGTAGGGGCTAGATTCAATGTACAGGCCTCCCTTGGAACTGCAATGGATAATACAATGTCACTAAACTTACCCAAGGTAGAGTCCTTTTTTGAAGTCAAAGAGATTATCTTTAGTCCCAGGCTCTTAAATACAGGAATTATGGAATTTAATTCATCTGTTTCCCCACTGTTTGATATGGCAAGTACTACATCCTGTTTTTGTATCATTCCAAGGTCCCCATGGGCACCTTCCACAGGATGTAAGAAAAAAGCAGGTGTACCAGTACTGCTCAAGGTTGCAGCTATCTTTCTCCCCACAAGTCCTGACTTCCCTATACCTGTGACCACTATCCTTCCTTTACACGAGGCCATTAATTTTATGACCTCGTAAAACTCCAACCCAAGATTTTTTTTTACCTCTTGTATGCCTTGGATCTCTATATCCAAGACCTCTCTTGCAAAATCAACCCATTGTGTGGGTGATTTTTCCTGAATATCCATAAACCAAACCCTATATTATGATTTATTAACTTTTTTACCAAATACCATTAATTATCTATTCATCAAAAAACATCTTCCCATATTCTAGCTCAGGCTCCACAGGATAATCCCCAGTAAAACAACCTAGACAAAAATCGTCCCTACCATCCACGGAACTCAAAAGCCCATCTAAGGATAAATAGTGCAGGGAGTCTAGACCTATAAACTTTTCAATATCCTCAACACTATGATTTCCTGCAATGAGTTCCCCTTTAGATGAAAAATCTATACCATAAAAACAAGGATATTTTATAGGTGGGCAACTAACCCTCATATGTAATTCCCTGGCCCCTAACTCCCTGAGTTTCTTAATCCTTGTTCGAATAGTAGTACCCCTTACAATGGAATCCTCTATAATTACTATTCGTCTGTCTTTTATCATATCCCTCACTGGATTTAATTTCATCCTTACCCCAAAATCTCTCATGTCCTGGGATGGTTGAATAAATGTACGTCCCACATAGTGATTTCGGATCATGGCATTTTCATAGGGGAGTCCTGATTCCTGTGCATATCCAACTGCTGCATATACCCCAGAATCTGGAAATGGCATACAAAAATCAGCCTCCACATTTGCCTCCTTAGCAAGGGCCATACCCATTTTTTTTCTTGTCAAATATATGTTTTTCCCAAATACAATAGAGTCAGGTCTTGCAAAATATATTAGTTCAAATATACACGCACGCCTTTTTTTAGGGATTTTTTTTAAATAATAGCTCCTTAAAGTACCGTCTTCTATGACCACCATTTCCCCTGGTTCTATTTCCCTGATATATTCTGCCTCCATGAGGTCTAAGGCACATGTCTCAGAGGCTAATACATATGATGTACCAAATCGTCCAAGTACAAGAGGTCTGAACCCATAGGGGTCTCTGAGTCCAATCAATTTGTTGTTTATCAACATAACAAGGGAATATGCACCTTTTACCTTTGCACAAGCCGAAATTATGGCCTCTTCAATCTCTTTCCCATTCCATTCATGGGCAAATAAATGGACAAATATCTCGCTGTCCATGGTAGTCTGAAAAAGCGATCCCTTATTCTCTAACTCTTTTCTTAGCTTCACGGTATTCACTAGATTCCCATTATGTCCAATGGCCATGTGAATCCCTTTAAAATAGGTGATAAAAGGTTGGACATTTCTAAGTAGTGATGCCCCTGTTGTAGAATACCTTATGTGTCCAATGGAGATCTCGCCCTTGAGTTCCTTTGACAGATGTCTTTCATTAAACACTTCAGCAACAAGTCCCATGCCCCTTTGTTCCCTGAGCTTTTTCCCATCCCAAGTAACAATACCTGCACTCTCCTGTCCCCTATGTTGAAGAGCATATAGGCCAAAATAGACAAGCCTTGCAGCCTCTGGATGATTATAAATTCCAACAAGCCCACAACTCTCTCTTTTACACATAATTTATACCCATATTTTTTCTAAAGATTAAATGCCCTTATAATATTCTTGAATGGAACAGACCCGATAGCCTTTGCCGTTTTTTATCTCTGTTAATGCAGAGACCATTGCCTTTGCTGCTGCTACTGTGGTGGTGTAAGGTATATTATATAGAAGTGTGGCCCTCCTAAGGGATGAAGAGTCCTTTACAGTGAGTTTTCCTGATTTGGTATTTATAACCAAATCTACCTCTTGGTTCTTGATCATGTCCAGGATATTTGGCCTTCCCTCATAGACCTTATTAACGACCTTAGTCTTTATCCCGTATTTTTTAAGGAACTCACCTGTCCCTCTAGTGACAAGGAGTTCAAACCCAAGTCCTACAAATCCCTTTGCAACATCTACTATCTTGGGTTTGTCCCGATCATTTACAGATATAAAGACCTTTCCCTGGGAAGGCAAGATCTGACCTGCCCCTGCCTGGGATTTAAAAAAAGCTATCCCAAAACTCATATCAATTCCCATTACCTCTCCTGTTGACCTCATTTCAGGACCTAAAAACACATCCACCCCTGGAAATCTATTAAAAGGTAGTACTGCCTCTTTAATGGAGATAAAACCCTTTTTTCTATTAGACCAAGGGGTAAGTTCTTTGAGTTTGTGCCCCATCATTACATAAGTTGCGATTTTTGCAAGGGGAACCCCTGTGGCCTTAGATACAAAAGGAACGGTCCTAGATGCCCTTGGATTCACCTCCAATATATAGATCTCCCCATCTTTAACTGCATATTGGATATTCATAAGACCCTTGACATTTAATTCCTTGGCAAGGGCAATGGTCATGTGCTCTATCTTTTGCATAATTTCCTTGGATAAGGTATGAGGTGGGATTACACACGCAGAATCCCCCGAATGCACACCAGCCTCTTCAATGTGCTCCATTATTGCCCCAATATATGTCTCTTTACCATCTGATACTGCATCTACATCTATTTCAATGGCATTTTCTAAAAATTTATCTAACAATATTGGATGGTCAGGAGAAATAACCACAGCCTCCCTAAAATAAGACTTTAGATCTTCCTCGTCATATACTATCTCCATTGCCCTTCCACCTAGCACATAAGAAGGCCTTACCACTAATGGGAAACCTATATCCTTTGCGATTTTCAGGGCCTCTTGTTCTTCTGTTGCAGTTGCATTTTGAGGCTGTCTCAGACCCAATTTTTGTAACATCTCCTTAAATCTCTCTCTGTCTTCTGCCTTATCAATACTATCTGGTGAGGTACCAAGTATGTTCACCCCCATCTCCATGAGAGGGACAGCTAGATTTAAGGGGGTCTGGCCACCAAACTGTACTATAACGCCATAGGGTTTCTCCTGCTCAATAATATTCAATACATCTTCAAAAGTAAGGGGTTCAAAATACAACTTATCAGAGGTGTCATAGTCAGTACTAACAGTCTCAGGATTGGAATTCACCATAATAGATTCAATCCCCATCTCTTTAAGGGCGAACGAGGCATGTACACAACAATAATCAAACTCTATACCCTGACCAATCCTATTTGGTCCTCCTCCCAGGATCATTACCTTTTTTTTGTCTGAAACACGTGCCTCATTTTCCTTGTCATATGTTGAATAATAATATGGGGTATATGCCTCAAATTCTGCAGCACATGTATCCACAAGTTTATAACAAGGTAAGATTCCTAATTTTTTTCTAATATCTCTTATATGGGTTTCTTTTGTATTGAGTAGGTTTGCCAGCTGTTTATCTGAAAATCCCATCTGTTTTGCCAGGGTCAAGATCTCCTTATCTCTCTGGGTAGTTAATGAGGGTTTTAAAGATGCCCAATTGATTAGATCTGTCTCAAAATCAACAATTTCTCTGATCTGCCTTATAAACCATGGGTCAATAAAGGACTCCTTATATATCTCCTCATCTGTCATCCCCTGGAGTATGGCATATCTTAAATATTGTATCCTGTTTGAGCTAGGGGTCCTGAGCCTGGAGTATATCTCTTCCTTGGGGGGGAGTTCCCTGTCAAAATTATTCGTAATCCCTGATAGTCCTATCTCAAGGGAACGAAATCCCTTTTGAAGGGCCTCTTTAAACGTCCTTCCTATGGCCATGGTCTCGCCTACGCTCTTCATTGAAGTAGTGAGTATGTCCTTAGAACCTGGGAATTTTTCAAAGGTGAACCTGGGGATCTTTACCACACAATAGTCAATAGATGGTTCAAAAGAGGCAACTGTCTCCCTTGTAATATCATTTGGGAGTTCATCTAAGGTGTATCCCACAGCCAGTTTAGCAGCGATCTTTGCGATTGGAAAACCTGTGGCCTTAGAAGCTAAGGCAGAGGACCTTGAAACCCTGGGATTCATCTCTATTACCATCATCTCCCCAGTATCAGGATGCACTGCGAACTGGACGTTTGATCCTCCTGTTTCAACACCTATTACCTTCATAATATCAAAGGCAGCATTTCTCATATCCTGGTATTCCCTATCTGTTAAGGTCTGGGCCGGTGCAACTGTAATAGAATCCCCTGTATGAACTCCCATTGGATCTAGATTTTCAATGGAACATATGATCACACAATTATCATTTTTATCTCGCATCACCTCTAATTCAAATTCCTTCCACCCAAGCAAAGACTCCTCTAGCATTACTTCATGGGTCATACTTACAGAGAGTCCTTTGTATGCAATTTTCTTTAGCTCTTCTATATTATAAGCGACACCTCCCCCAGTACCTCCTAGGGTAAAAGCAGGTCTTACTATTATTGGAAAAGGTATTTCCTCTGTAAGTTCAAGGACATCGTCCATGTTTCTTGCTATTCCACTCTTTGGTACCTTAAGTCCTATTTCTTCCATTGCAGAGCGAAACAGCTCCCTGCTCTCTGCCTTTTTTATTGCCTCTAATTTGGCCCCTATTAGCTCTACCCCGTATTGTTCAAGGACTCCTGATTCTGCTACTTCCACTGCGGTATTTAACCCAGTCTGTCCTCCAAGGGTGGGCAGCAGGGCATCGGGCCTTTCTCTTTTTATAATCTCAATTACCATCTCAGGGGTAATAGGTTCAATATAGGTCCTATAAGCAAGGTCTGGGTCTGTCATTATTGTGGCTGGATTTGAATTTATCAGCACCACCTCATACCCTTCCTCTTGTAAGGCCTTTAGGGCCTGGGTCCCAGAATAATCAAATTCACAGGCCTGACCTATTATTATAGGTCCAGAACCTATAAGCAAAATTCTTTTAATATCCTGTCTTTTTGGCATATTATTTACCCTTTGTATTTAATGGGTTTTATCCTTAACCAAACTCGGCCTTCCCTATACTCTATAATGTTTAAATGGGCAAGGAGTTGAAGTGCCTCTTCACACTCTTCCCATGTAAGATATGTATAACGGGGAAGTCTTGTACAAAGGCAAGACATCCTGTTTATGGAATCTAGATAATACAAGGTGGCGAGCACATATTTTGCGTTTAAATCAAGGCATGAGGAATTTAGACTCTGAATAATTGACCTAGGTAGATATATAAGTGGGTTGATTCCTATCTTTTTTATCAAAAAATCCATATAATTGCCTATAAAAATTTTTATCAACAAAAGCTGGCCTTTTAGGCCTATTATGATGAAAAATTATGGATTTTAAATTTTGAATTTTGGATTAATATTCATTTAAGCAAAACCAGTAAACTGTTATGCTTTTCTCCTGAAAAACGTGAAAAAAATTTAAATCTTTTAATAATT
>JALWFY010000166.1 GCA_027013815.1 Desulfohalobiaceae bacterium
CATAATCCCCTGTTTTTAAATATCCCTTTATTATTTTTGCATCGCCAAAGCTATATGCATATCTTTCATTGCTTGAAATCAAAATTGTATGTTCTCTTATATTTGCCTTTGGAAGATACAACCTAGGCTTTCTCTCCCTTATTCCCTTCTGGGTCCTAAAAAAGATTTGATTATAATAACCCTCCTTATGTTTGTATCTTTTCTTGATAAAGAGGAATTCACATTTATTTTTTATGTTTCTATCAAGTGTAATAATTAATTTTACATTGTATTTTCTAAAACTTTTCACTGATACCTCTTCAATAACCTCTGCCTATTTTGGATATTTATTGTCTGCTTCAAGACAAAATATATTCCCTTTCTCGCCTGGCCATAGCTCTTGTATTAATAGAGATAACAAAACTTCTTTTTCATTCAAAATAAAGAGCCTAAAAGGGAATTTTCCTCTATTATTTTTTATTATAATCCATTTTAGTTTCATTGGTCTTGAGAACTATCTTACAAATATACCTTAATTTGTTGAGCGGTTTTTGGGGGCCATGTCAGCCTTAACCACTGTTCAACATTCACCATTCTAAACTACTTCAAATTCAAAATTAACTATATTCTTTTCTTCTGAACTAAATCCTATGCCAACAAGATAAACCTTATTATATTTTCCCAAATATTTTTCATGATATTTTCTTGATTTTATTTGACTTAATACTTCACCCTTTTTCCCATCTACCTTGAATTCTATAATATAGACCTTATTATCAATTATTGCTGTTAAATCTATCCTGCCGTGATTTGTTACATCTTCTCCTATTATTTCTATTCCAAGTGACTGCAAATATGCATACACCACACTGGCATAAAATCCTTTATATTTTTTTATGTTGTTCTTCACATAATTGGTATATGGAATTGAGGCAAAAAGGGAAATCAAGGTATTTTTTAGCCCCTCTAGATCTTCTTGTTTTAACGCCTTTCTCAATGGTCGCCGTATCCTTGTGGGACGTTTATCTTCAGTTAGATATCTTATAATAAAATCATGAAAAGAAAGTTTTACCTCTTTATTGGGAAAAGATAAGAGATATTCTATTTCATCATCTTCTTCATATTCTAATACTTCTTTAATGGTCAAATACCCGCTTTGATACAAGATTACCTCTAAATCTAAATTCTCCACATCAAAACTATTTAAAATCTTTTTATCCACAACTATATCTGACAGTCTTGGCAAAAAATATCTATTTTGCTTAATTAATTTGATCAAAAATGTAGGTGTGCCTGTCTCAAACCAGTAATTGTCAAATACACATCCATTTTTTATAAACTGCAAAATATCAAAGGGATTATAAAGCTTATCTTTTAAAAAATAATATCCATTATACCACTCTTTGACCTTTTCTAAATCCACACCTTCTAAATATTCCCTAAAAGTAGTCTCTATATCCTTATGGGTATAACCACAAATATTTCCAAATCTTGGATTTAGAGAAATATCTTCTAACATATTTAGACCACTAAATATGGAAGCCTTGGAAAACTTGCTAACTCCAGTTAAAAAGGCAAACTTTATGTAGGCATCATTGTCTTTTATAATACTATATAATCCCCTTAAATATTCACGATTCTTTTTTGCCTGCTCAACATTTTCTATGACATCCAAAATAGGTTTATCATATTCGTCTACTAATATTACTACTTTTTGATTGTATTTGCGATATGCACCTTTGATTAATTCATTGAAACAGGCTGGCATATAATCTTGATTTCTACATTTGATACCCAGCCTAATCTGGTTGTCATAAAAGATCTCTTTGGCCATTGTTTCAAGATTTTTAAGACTTTGCAGATCCCCTGCCCAGCTTATCTTGATAACTGGATATTTCTGACTAAAATCCCATTTGTCATAAATATAAAGACCCTTAAAAAGCCCTTTATTTCCTTCAAAGATTTCCTTTAAGGTGTCTAAAAACAAGGATTTACCAAATCTTCTTAGACGGGATAAAAAGACATAATTATAGTTTTCTATTAATTCATAGGCTTCTTTGGTCTTATCTATATAAACATATCCCCCTTCTCTTAATTTTCTAAAGCTTGATATGCCTATGGGTAGCTTTTGCATTTTCTATCCCCTTATAACTAAACAAAAAGAATAGGTTGTTTTATGGTTGCTATAAACACCATATTGCCAATCTGTTATGCCATTATGTAGCCACAGGAAAAATACAGGTCTAGTTATACTGCTATCATCCCCTTAAAATAAAT
Organism: Desulfohalobiaceae bacterium; assembly: GCA_027013815.1. GTDB lineage: Bacteria > Desulfobacterota > Desulfovibrionia > Desulfovibrionales > Desulfothermaceae > Desulfothermus. The sequence continues at coordinate 2,257 of JALWFY010000166.1, forward strand.
AACAGAACTTCCCAGATAAATTTTTTCACCAACACAAATTTTTCTGGCTGTAATTTTCTGGCCATTAATCCAGGTGCCGTTTTTACTTAAAAGATCAACTGCCCACCAGTTCTTCTGGTCAAATACAAACATCAAAT
>JALWFY010000167.1 GCA_027013815.1 Desulfohalobiaceae bacterium
CCCATGCCAGGGGCATTTGACCATGAAATCACTGCAGTGAGACTAAAAAATCAATATATTTTCCTAGACAGTACAGCAGAGAGTGCTAGCTGTGGAGACCTACCACCTTCTGATCAGGGAAGACGGGTATTAATTGTTGGAGATAATAACAAGGCAGTACTTACAAATACCCCAGTATTTCCCCCTCTCCATAACCAGGAGGTATATACAGGAACATACTCAATGGATAAAGCAGGGGGTATCAAAGGGGAAGGTAAATTTAAATACAAAGGCGTTTATGCAATGTATCGCAGAGAACAATTTATGCATATGACTTCCCAGGAAAAAAAGAGAGAAATCGAAAAAATAATTAATAAATTAAGCCCAGGCTCTAGTATAACAGAATTAAAATTATCTAACTATACTGACCTGAACAATCCATATGTAACTATTAGTTTTAAATTAAAAGACCCTGACTATGCCACAAGGACATCACATCTATTGTTCTTTAATCCACCATTGCTTTCATTTTCCCATCTTACTTCTTTTGTTGCTGCCACCCATAGAAAATATCCATATTGTCTGGGATATTGCTTTTCAAAGGTTGCACGCATCAAAATGTATATACCTAATGGATATAAACTAAAATTTATTCCAGAGGACTTCACATACAAAAATAAACTTGGGACCCTAGAACTCAAGTGGATGACAAAGGGAAGGCTAATAGAAATAACAGAATTATTAAAACTAAACAGATCAAGGATCTCAGCACATAATTATCCATTATTAAGAGATCTTTTTATGCAGGCAGTGAAATTAAATCGAAATCAAGTGCTTGTTCTTAAAAAATTGGTTCCATAAAGACTAAAAATGCCAAGGCCAGCTAAAAGCTGGCCTTGTATGCAAACTCAACACAACGGCCCTCTAGATCCAAGACAATGGATGAGTTTAAACATGTAAGTTTTAAAAAAAGAGAATATTTTTCAAACTACTTAAAAACAACAATGGTCTTTATTATCTTTGTCTTGGTTTTATTTAGGTTTATCTCTATCATTTTGTCAAAATCTTGTAATTTAAATTTGTGTGTAATTAATTCTTTTACTTCTATTTTCCCATCTCCTATAAGGGAAATCGCTATATCAAATGCGTGTAATCTTTTCCCATTAAAATTATTATAACATGAGCCATATACTCCTTGAATATGTTGTTGTTTTAACCAAATAGGAGTAGGGTCTATTTTTAAGTAGGGAGATATTCCTATTAAACTAAGTGTACCTTGAACTCTTAAGACCCTCATGGCCATATTAACAGTATTTGAATCTCCCACAGTGTCAAATACCTTATCAAACCCACCTAAGAGTAGTTTACTACCTATCATAGGTTTATAAAGAGGTGTGTCTGTAATTTCAGCACTTTTAGAATAAATGCCTTGAACAGGGACTATCCCATCTATTCCAAATCTCTTTGCAACCCCTACATGATACTCTGATGGCTCAACTCCATAAACCTCACAATCTGGTACAAGGGCCTTTAACACTTGCAAGATTAAATTTCCAATAGACCCAAGCCCAATTATCAATATTTTTTCTTCTTGTTTGGGGAGGTTATCCAATACTGCCTGCACGGCCACAGCAGTAGGTTCAATCAAACACCCTATATGGCTCCCTATTTCTTTAGGAAGTTTAAATAATTGACTCCTATGTGCAACTATATATTCTGCAAATCCTCCATTTACATCCTTACAAATACCAGTAAACATCCCTGGGGAAAAACTCCCTCTAGCGAAATTTTCGCAGCTTGAGACCCTTCCTATCTTACATGGTTTACACAGGGGATAAATCCCCCGTGTTTCACAATTTAGATGAGGAGCAACAGTCACTAGATCCCCTATCTTAAATCCTTCTAAATTTCCATTTATCTCCACAATCTCGCCACAGATTTCATGCCCAATCACACAGGGAAACGATGTAAAAGGAGATGCAGTAGGAGAGTCCTTTAGGAATATTAAATTTAAATCACTTCCACAAAAACCACACGATGTTACTTTTATGAGCACCCAATCTCTGTTAAATGGCTTTGGTCTAGATATATCTTTGAGTTTTAGCGTGGAGAAAGGGCCCTTGTAAAAAACTTTTCTATTAAAAAAACCCAATGTCTTTAATATAAAAAATTTAGGTATATTTATTGAAAATTCTAACGCCTTCATAATTATTCAACCTTTAGGGAATCACTAAAGAGTAATGTTACTGGACTAGTCACTGTTGGGTCAGTTAACACATTTACACAAGAGGGTTTGTCTGAAGCCATTGCCCTCTTTAATGCAGGCTCTAATTCTTCGTGTTTTTCTACAAATTCTCCATGGCCTCCAAGTGCTTTTACTATTCCCTCATAATGAGCACTCCTTAATTCTGA
>JALWFY010000168.1 GCA_027013815.1 Desulfohalobiaceae bacterium
GAGGATATATCTAACAGACCCCATGTTGCCATTTAGCAAAATGGGGGCGGAAAATGCCTCTGTGTTTATACAAAGATTAAAGGATACGAAATTATCCCTACCAAAAACACCACCACAATATCTAGTGCTTTCCTGGGAGAATTTAAAACTTGCCTACTGGATAAGTTATTTTGGATCATGGGACATTACCACAGGACAGGCATTTCCGGGAAAGATCCAAGCCGTTAGAGGAAAAATATCCATCAACACCCAGGATGGATATCTTTTTGTAAATAAAAAGAAAATCACCTTAGATGGTCTAATTATTATAGATCCAAAGCACAGGACTTATGAATTTTCATGGCAAAATGGAACTGATATATATGGGGTACTTAATGAGCTCTCGTATGAGATGTTTCTAATGGACAGCACTATTTATTATTCTAACATGGTACAGATGTTGCTTCTCCCTCCTAAAAACTTTAGCCCATATTTCAAACTAGAAATAGACCATTCACCTTGGACTAGGGTATATGAAGTGAATTAATGGCAAGGATAGCCTTGCTGTCCTTGCTACCTAATTTTGTTATAATATTATTGATATGGCGTTTATGGTATAAATATTAAGGAATGAACAGCAAAAATAAAGGGCGAAATCAGAATATAAATCATAATGACAGTTCACAGTTTACAGCCCACCATAACTTATGAATGACCCTTAACATACCACATAATCTTATCTAATACTTGAGAGAGTGTTAGATTTGAGGTATCTATCTTTATGGCATCTTCTGCAGGACGCAAGGGTGATATAGCCCTTGTTGAGTCTTGTATATCCCTTTTTTGGAGTTCCTCTAATATATCTTGGTAATTCACTGAAATACCTAGCTCTCTTAACTGTTCTACCCTCCTTTTTGCCCTGATCTCTGGGCTTGCATCTAAAAAAAACTTAAAATCAGCATTTGGAAAAACCACACTTCCCATATCCCTTCCTTCTGCCACTAACGAGACATCTCTGGCTATCCTCCTCTGAACCTTGGTTAGATATTTCCTGACAATCTGTAGTTTTGCAATATTAGACGCCATTAAGCCCACCTCTTCTGTCCTGATCTCATCTCCTAGGACATTACCATTCATCCTTAATAAGGACCCTCCCTCTTTATACACCAAGTCAAACCTTATATCTTGCAAAAAAGACTTAATCTTTTCTTTATTACCAGACCATCCCATTTTATTTAATGCAAATGCTACTCCCCTATACATTGCACCAGTATCTAAATATGCAATCTTCAATTTATTTGAAATAAGTTTTGCAATGGTGGTCTTTCCTGAACCTGCTGGTCCATCAATTGTTATTATCAACTTCTTATGCATAATTACCCTTATATTTTTCTAAGTATTTTTTTCAGCGTTTGCACAAATATCTTATTCTCGTCCATTCTACCAACTGATACCCGAAGAAATTCATCTAATCCATAAGAAGTCAATGGCCTTATAATTATACCTTGTCTTAGGAGTTCGTTAAAAACAAAATTTGAACCCATAGGTGGCTTGAACATCAAAAAATTGGCCTGAGAAGGAATGACTATGCATCCTAAGTCTTCTAGGGCCTTACTTAAATATCTTCTCCCCTGTATTACAGTCTCCCTTGTAAGCTCAATAAAATCATCATCATCTAACACCGCCATCCCTGTCCTCTCAGCTAATATATTAACACTAAATGGTAACCTTATCCTAAGGATATAATCAGCAAGCCAATGAGGAACGATCCCATATCCAATCCTGAGCCCAGCCAGGCCGTATAGCTTTGAAAAAGTCCTAATGACCCCAAGATTATCACAATTGATAACATCTGAAACACAACTTATCTCCATAGGATCATCACAAAATTCCACATACGCCTCGTCTACAATAAGCAAAGTATGAGAGGGTATCCTATGTAAAAAATTCAATATCTCTCTTGATCTTACTGTATAGCCTGATGGATTATCTGGATTTGTGATAAATACAATCTTGGTATCTAAGTCTATGGCCTGTAGCATGTTCTTAAAATCAAAAGAAAAATCAGGACAAAGTGGAACATATCTCACATCTATCCCCTGGACCTTGGCCTGCATCCGATATATGGAAAAACTAGGTTCACATACCACTATATTGTCCTTATAGGGGGTGCAAAGCACCCTAATAAGTAAGTCTATTATCTCATCTGAACCATTACCCACTACAATGTTATCTTCAGGGACATCTAATTTTTTAGAGAGTTTTTTCCTTAGATCAGGATTTCCTCCCCTTGGATATCTAAAACAAAGGGAAGAATATCTAATTATCTCATCCTCTACTACAGGAGATGGACCAAGGGGATTCTCATTACTTGCCATTTTTATTACATTAGTTAAATTATATCTTTTTTCTATCTCTTCAATTGATAGACCTGGAGAATACGGTGAAAAATCCAATATTTCTTTCCTAATGCCTTTCATCTAACCCCCTAAAATATTATTAAAATCCACAATCTTCATTAATAAGGATTATCTTAATCCTTTTGGGAGGAACTGATTTTTCAGTAATCACCCAAACATTACAAACCCGATCAGGACTATTGCAGTCTTCACACGTCAAGGTCTTAGAACATGGTGTCTTTCGCCCAAGCCTCAAGGTGTTTATTGGGGCAGCAAAATTTTTTATCCTATTTACTGCCTCATCCATATCATTAACGATCTTATTCCTGCCAACTAAGAGCGTCACATACCTAGGTCCAAAGGCAATGGCCCCTACCCTATTACCATAACCATCTAAATTTACTAATACACCGTCCTCTGTAATTGCATTAGTACCTGTAATAAACAAATCGCAAAGAAGTGCCTTTCTCCTCCTTTCTATAAATTCATCTTTTGGGATAGTCCTATCATAGGTATCTATTACATTATATTCTCCAGTGTCCTTAAAAAAACCATAGATTCCAGAATCTATTACAGTCAAAGAGCCTCCAAAAGACACCTCTTTTATATTATCAAGTCTTTTTAAGACCTGATTTATAAAAATTTCTTTTACCTGTGCAAGGGAAGGAGAAATAAATACCTCAAAATTATTCTTCTCTAACACTTGTTTTATTATGTATAATTTCTTTTCCCAAAAACTATCTAACATCCCTCTTGTGTCCATGACCTCCTCCAGATATTTATTTTTAGTTAACCCCAGATAAAAATATATTATCCTGTTTTTTATATTTTTTCAAATATAGGTTTTAGGTATATTTTAGCAAATTAAAGTCTCGATGTATATCAGTGGGAGTTAGCATAAAACACTAATGGTTAAGAATCGTTGTGTGTTGTATAATTTTTTTATTTGTTTTAACATTAAACCCAAACCTAATACCCAAAACCCAACACTTCATTTACCTTTAGCCCTTTGACCTCTATGTCCTTTACTATTCCCAACCTCTTATGAGTGTACTGATTATCACTGTACTAAAAAAAACTTGAGGGTTCCAGAGAGCTTAAAAGAAACGGGCTTGACTACCCATAACCAATACAATTATAGATATGATTTTAATTTTATTTAGGAGATTTATCATGGAGCTTATATTTAAATCTATTATTATGGGCATTGTAGAGGGAATAACTGAATTTTTACCCATATCTTCCACAGGACACTTGATTATTGTAGGGGATCTCTTAAAATTTACAGGTGAAAAGGCAAAGATATTTGAAATAATAATCCAATTAGGGGCCATATTGGCAGTTGTATGTCTTTACTTTGATAGATTCTGGGGGCTCATTAAGCCAAAGGAAAACACAGGATTTTATGGCATACGGGGGATATTCCTCTTAATATTAACTACAATTCCTGCCTCTATTTTAGGTTTTTTCCTAGAAGGGTATATCAAATCACGGCTCTTTTTCCCAAAGAGTGTGGCAATGGCACTCCTGGTAGGAGGGATCATGATCTTTATTGTTGAGGGCACAAAAAAGAAATTTAAATATAGATCCCTAGATGAAATAACCCCTTCTCTAGCACTTGGAATTGGTCTTTCCCAGTGTTTGGCACTGTGGCCTGGTTTTTCAAGATCTGCCTCAACTATAATGGGGGGGATGATCTTAGGCGCAGACAGAAGACTCTCTGCTGAATACTCATTTATAGCCGCTGTACCTATTATGTTTGGGGCAACGGCCTTAGAGGTCATGAAAAATTATTCCCTTTTTACCCTTCATGATATATTTATATTGGGGATTGGATTTATTGTATCCTTTATCTCTGCATACTTTGCAGTCAAGGGATTTATCCATCTTTTATCAAAGATCACCCTAAGACCATTTGGGATATATAGGGTTATTTTGGCTATAATTGTAATTCTATATATGAAATAGCCATGAATAGGATTATACTTATCCTTGGTATATGCCTTATCCTTGAGTCCTGTAGTCTTATCACTGTACCATATAAGATAACCAAGGCAACCATCAAGACCACATATAATATAACAAAATTTACCATAAAGACCACCATTGGCACTGGGAAGATAATATATAAAATAGGCAAGTTTACCTATGTAGTGGTAAAGGCACCATTTAATGTCCCACTAACTCATCCTGAGATAAGGTCCATAGGGGGCCTTCCCCCAAAAATAGCCATAAAAGAAGGAAAAGTAAAAAATTCTCCATATGTAGTAATGGGGAAGAGATATGTACCAATGTCCATTGAGCAGGCCAAACATTATAGACAAATAGGTTATGCATCATGGTATGGGTATGAGACCTTAAGACAAAAAGGTGGGCACATGACTGCTGATGGAGAACTATTTGATCCTAAACAGTTAACAGCAGCCCATAAATATTTACCATTACCCTGGTATGTGAAAGTCACTAATCTTGAGAATCATAGGTCTATTATAGTCAGGGTAAATGACAGGGGACCCTTTGTTAAGGGCAGGATTATTGACCTTACTATGGAAGGTGCAAAACGACTTGGATTCTACAAAAAAGGGGTTGCCAAGGTCCTAGTGGAGAGCATAGTCGTTAAAGGAGGTTAATATTTACTTCCACGTGTTATAAAATTACCAAGGCAATGTTCAAAAAGCATGATTTCTGAGCTCACATATATTTTTGATAACACTAATACCCTTATTTGGAGAGATAACCTTTATATGTTTTGAGCTAGGACATATTATAGGTGAAAAATTTAAATTTATTGCTTGGGACAATCTTTTTTCCTCACCAAAGGAGGGTCTAACAAATCCGCTTAGATCCACCTCACCCCAAAAAACTGCCTTTTCTGGGACAGGGACATCAAAATAAGATGATAGAATTGCAGAACACACCCCAAGGTCAATGGCAGGATCAGTGATCTTTATACCTGCACCAATCTTTACATATACATCCATTTCACTAAATTTTAGGACCAGCCTTTTTTCCAAAATAGCGAGCAACAAATATAGTCTATTTAAGTCTATCCCCACAGAAGTCCTCCTGGGATTTTGCCCAAAGGACCTACTAACCAAGGCCTGTACCTCAATCACTAGGGGACGTTGACCTTCCATTGCCATTATCAATGCACTCCCAGGTGCATTTGTATCCCTTGTGGTCAAAAAAAAGGTAGAAGGGTCTTTGACTATTTTTAGACCACGATTTCCCATTTCAAGTACTAAGATGTTATTACATGGACCAAACCTATTTTTGGTTATCTTCAGTATGCGATAAGAACTAAGCCTATCTCCTTCCATATATAAGACCACATCAACTACATGCTCCAAGACCTTTGGCCCTGCTATTTGCCCATCCTTTGTAATATGACTTACCAATATAAGCACTATATCCCTGTGTTTTACTTCTTCATAGAGCCTTGAAGCCACTTCTTTTATCTGAGAGACCCCTCCTATAATCCCTGGCACATCAGGAGACTTAATTGTCTGAATAGAATCTATAATCATAAACTGTGGTGGTTTCTTAGACCTGATTACTCCAAATATATCATATAGGTCATGGGTGTTTAAGACCCTGAATTCTGGATCTTGAATCCCCAATCTCTCTGCCCTGATCTTGAGCTGAACAGGAGATTCCTCTCCAGAAACATATACCCCCCTCTGTCCAGAGGACAAAAATCCAGCCATCAGTTGCATTAAAAAAGTGGATTTCCCAACACCAGGCTCTCCACCGAGCAAGATCACACTACCTGCAGCCATGCCCTGACCAAGAAAACCATCAAAACTCTCTGATCCAGATGAAAAGACCTTGATATGCTCTTTGGATATTTCCTGAAGGGATAATAGATTTGGATCTGTGTGTGGTATTGTACCCCCCGACATAGACGAGTTAGTTGTTCTTATCTCCTCAAGGGTCCCCCACTCACCACATTTTGAACATTGCCCTTGCCATTTCAAAAACCTTGCACCACAAGATGAACATTCATAGTGGTAGCGCTCTTTGCTATTTTTTTTCAACATCCATTGCCTCAATTACCTTGATCCCATATTCTGCTATATTTTGCGGGGGATTGAAAAAAAGCACCATGAAATCTACACTACCTCCAGGCTGGATATTGGTATTTTTCATAAGTATTCCAACCTTGGAGTTTAATTCCTCTTCTAAATGTTTCTTACTCCAGGATTGGAGTTGAAATAAAGAGACCTTATTTCCGCATAAAAATTCCTTTTTAGCAAGCACTTTTCCCTTGCTATCATATAGTGTTGCCTCTAATTTTATGAGTTCTTTGGGTTTATTAAATTTATTGACCACCTTGCCCTCAATTACAAGGATCTTCCCCTCCTTTTCATTGTCCACAAAATACTGTTTCACATCTTGGATCACAATATTTTTTATACTCTCAATCGAACTACCTGTATTTTTTTGTTTTATTTTTGACTTAGATTGAAAAAAAGGGAGTTTATTTTTAATCTGAGGATAATAATTCCATCCAATTAACCCAAATAAAACAATTACTATACCCCCTAACAATATAGAAATGGTCTTTTTTGAGACCTTAATACGCTTAATAAAAGGCTCTTCTAGAGATATCTTTGTCTTCTCTACCTGTTTTTCAACTTCCTCCCTAAATTTGTCCATTTCTTTCTTGGCTATTTCCTCATCCCCTTGACCTTTCCCCTTATCTACAAATAAAAAAACATGTCCACATTTGGTACATTTTAGTTTTGTACCTTCAGGGTTTATTAGTTCATCTTTTATCTTGTACTTTGTTCCACATTTTGGACAGGAAATAATCATGTCTTTCTCCCAAAAGATATGGGTTAAAAAACTAAAAAAATCAAACTTAGTCTACTATTTCATAGATTCCTTTCAAGTTTCTATATTTTTCTGCACAATCAAGTCCATATCCTACTAAAAACCCTTTTTCAATCCTAAATCCATAAAAATCTATTTCCACGTCCATCCTCCTCCTTTCCATCTTATGTATTAATGCACACACCTTTACACTCAATGGGTTCCTTGCCTCTAAAACCCTTTTTAGATATGTAATAGTTGCCCCAGTATCTATAATATCTTCAACTATTAATACATGTCTATTTTTTACTGATATCTCCATATCTTTTGAAAAAATCACTTTTTCTGAAGGACAAGTACTATCCCCATAGCTGGAAAGCCTTACAAAATCTATCTCAAGATCTAAATCAATCTCCCTGATCAGGTCAGAGAAAAACACAACTGCCCCCTTCAAAATACACACACATACAAGGGAGACATCGATATCTGGATAACTTGCCTTTATCTCTCTCCCAAGTTCCTTTACCCTTTGTCTTATCTGATTTTCAGAAATTACTACCTTTAAATTTTCCATGTAATATCCTCCAGATATTTACCTATAATTCAATTAGCATTGGTATTTCATCACAATTATCTGGATACTTCGGACAATGAAAACAATCTACCCATATTTTTTCATGCAGATTTTCCCTTTGAGTGACCTGAAATCCAAATTTTGAAAAAAATTCCTTTTCATAAGTAAGCACAAATACCCTGTATATACCAAGGGTCAAGGCCTCACTTAAGCAGGCCTCTACTATTCTCTTTCCCCATCCCATATTCTGATACTTTTTATGTATAGCAACAGATCTTATTTCAGCCAGATCTCTCCAGACTATACTGAGCGCCCCACACCCAGCTATTGTTCCAGTCTGGGTGGTAACCACAAAAAAATCCCTTAAATGGGAGTACAATTCTCCATAGGAACGAGCGAGCAATTTCCCCTGATTCCCATATTCTAAGAGTAGATTGTATATCCCCTCAACATCGTGTATTATGGCCTTTCTCAAAATCAAGCTACTCACCTGAAATCTCCACTATTTCTTTATCAATTGATCAATAATATGCTTAAATTTATCTATGCCCACGAACCCAGAGAGTTGTTTCACTATCCTACCATCTTTGTCATAAATAATAGTGGTGGGAATTCCAAATACATTAAACATCATACCAATCTCCCTACCAGAGGCCAAATAAGTAGGATAATTTATTTTACTTTTTTCCAAAAGTCGGATATAGGATTCTTGGTTAGAGTCAAAGGAAATACCCATAATTTTTAAGTCGTCGGTACTATACTCTTTTCGAATCTCAACTAGTTCTTTCACTTCCCTAACACAGTAGGGACACCAAGAGGCAAAAAAATTAACAATTACCACTTTTCCTTTTGAATTGGCGATCATCGTCAAGATATTATTGGTATTGACGTGTGGGATGTATTTAGAATATGCTAAGGAAGATAAATTAACTAATAAGATTATAAAAATAAAAATTTTCTTAAAATACATTTAAATTCTCCTTAAACAAAATATTATGTCCAAAAAAATAAAGAATAACCAAATAGTGAAAGACAATCAAGCCAGATCTCGGATAGATACTGAGGTTGACCAAAAAGTACACCAAGGCAATTCTTCATTACCTGTTCTATCAACTTCAAAATCACCAGTTGTCCAAGATCCTATTTATAGATACATCAGGGAGGTAATGAAATTCCCCACTTTAACCCCAGAGGAAGAAATTGAACTAGCAAGAAGAGTAAAAAAATACAAAGACAGAGAAGCAGCCTTAAAATTAGTCACCTCTCACCTTAGGTTAGTGGTAAAGATCGCTATGGAATTTCAAAGAAAATGGATGCAAAATTTACTCGAACTCATTCAAGAAGGAAATGTTGGGCTTTTAAAGGCAGTACAAAAATTTGATCCTGACAAGGGGATCAAATTTTCATATTATGCGGCCTTTTGGATAAAGGCCTATATATTAAAATTTATTATGGACAACTGGCGTATGGTCAAAATTGGCACTACACAAACACAGAGAAAATTATTTTACAACTTAAACAAAGAGCGACAACTCCTCCAAAAGATGGGCGTTACACCTGATATAGAGATGTTATCTGAGAGACTGGAAGTAGATGAAAAGGACATTGTGGAGATGACCCAGAGGATGGCACATCAGGACTTCTCACTGGATATGCCGTATGGGGGAGACGAGTCTTCAACCACACACTTAGACCTTGTGCCAGCATTAGGGCCAGGGGTGGAGCAAAATATTGCTCAAAGGGAAATGGCTGAAAACATAAAAAAACACCTCAAAGAGATAGAACCAACCTTAAATGAAAAAGAAAGAGACATCCTTTATTCAAGACTTTTTTCTTCCAATCCCTTGACCTTAAGAGAAATAGGTGAGAAATATGGGATTACCCGTGAACGGGTTAGGCAGATTGAGGCACGTCTTATTGAGAAATTAAAAGAACATTTTTCATCTTCTATAAAAGACTTTTCAAAAGACTGGATAAATGAAGAATAAAATCTTTGAAACAATCAAAAATGAGGCCAAGGCATATGCCTCGCAATTTAAACTGAGTTTTTATGATCATTTTGCCCCAGAGGTCTCCTATGCTAGGGAGATGTTCTTTGACCATCCTTTGATACTAAGATGTGCAGAAGATGTTCTCCCTTTTTTAAACGACGATTATGGCCATGGGGTAGATCATTCAAAAAAAGTGGCTATTGATGCAGGGGCACTGGTTATAATTGAATTTTTTCATTCTGATCCAAAACTATGCAGACACATGGTGATCCTTGCAGAACTCTGCGGTTTACTCCATGACACCTGCAGATTAGAACCAGATCATGCCATAGAAAGTGCTCATTTAGCCATGAAAATATTAAGGGATTTCCCCCTATCTGATGCAGACAAGGAAATGATATTTTATAGTATAAAAAACCATGAGGCATTTAGACCAACATCTTCACCCCCTAACCACCTATCTAGACTCCTAGGTAGTGCCCTTTATGATGCAGATAAATTTAGATGGGGACCAGATAATTTTACAACCACCTTATGGGAGATATGTGATTATCAGGATTGGTCCCTAAAAAAGATAATAGAAAAATTCCCAAAGGGCATGGAAATAATAAAATCCATATCTGACACATTTAGGACCAATACTGGTCAGATATATGGACCAGAGTTTATAGAGGCAGGACTAAAAATCGGAAATTTTATTTACCAAAAGTTGGATAAATTATGGGAAAATCAAAATTAATAATCAGCTGTGCATTGATTTTTTTTATTGGATGTGGACTGAGATACAGATCTGTAAAAATGAATCCTACTCCAGTATCCCCCCAGGCAATGGCTGACTACTATTATCTAAAATATTTAGACTTGGCCAGGGGGAAAAAATATAATGAGGCATTAAAAGCCTTAGATAAGGCCATCCATTATTCTCCAGACCCAGAACTCTTTCTAGAGTATGCCAAAGTTCTTTTGACTCAAAAAAAACTAAATAAGGCCAAAGAAGCCCTAAAATTAGGTCTTCAAAAAAATCCAGGAAACCAAGAACTTGTATTTTTCTTGGCAGATATCTATGTGTTTGAGAAGAAATTTTTTAATGCCTATTCCATCTTAAAAGTGTTCTTAAAAGAACACAAAGACAACATTCAGGCAAGGGAGAAAATAGCCAGTATTTTGTTTGAGCAAAAGAAATTTCAAGATGCCCTAGATTATTTACTTGAAATACCAGAAAATAAAAGGACCTTTAAGGTTAATTATTTTATTGGCACTTGTTACTTAAAGATGGGAAATCGTTCTAAAGGAATATATTTTCTAAAAAAAGCAACAGAGCAAAACCCAGATTTCTTTAGGGGATGGGCAGAACTGGCCTATCAATATGAACTCTCAAATGACCTGGTATCCGCCGAAAAAATTTACTCTAAATTGCTTTCAAAGGGATTTGCAAACAAAGATCTTATTTTTAGATTAATAGATATTAATATAAAACTAAATAAACCACAAAAGGCTTACTCCATAGCCCAGGACATGCTATCAGATCCAAAGGACGTATTAGATGTGGTAGGGCTGTTTTTAAGAGAAGGTTTTTATGACCAAGGGGAAGCACTTTTAAAGACCATTGAAAATTTTAGAGATGAATATCCAAGGATACCCTATTATCTTGCAATTATAAAGCTAAAAAAATACAAAGACTTAAAAGGAGCTATAGGAGAATTACAGGAAATAAGCAGTGATACAAGGATATATCCAAATGTATTGGACCTTAAAATAAAACTCTTAATAAGGACAAAGGACTACAAAGGTGCTGAAAAAATACTTAAGGAACAGCTCCAAAAACACCCAAATAATCTTGCCATATATATGCTTTTAAGTGATGTGTATATGTTGGATGGGAGGTTAGAAGATGCAAAGGATCTATTGAACAAGGCAATTGAAAAAAATCCAAATAATATAGACCTACTTTTCCAACTAGGAACTGTGTACTATAAATTAAATGATATACAAAGGGCCATTTCTTTAATGGAAAAGATTTTACAAATTAAGCCTAACCATGCATCTGCCTTAAATTTCATTGGATATACCCTGGTAGATAAAAATATAGATATAAAAAGGGGTTATAAGCTCATAAAAAAGGCCCTTACTATCCAGCCTAAAAATGGCTATTTCTTAGATTCAATGGCATGGTATTATTATAAAATAAAAGATTATAAACATGCATGGGAATACATTAATAAGGCCGTAAAAAAAGTATCTGATGACCCAACTATTTGGGAACACTTTGGAGATATTGCATTTAATTTAAAAAAATTCAAACAAGCCAAAAAAGGTTATAAAAACGCCCTCTCAAATGGAGCAGAGGACAGTGATAAGATAAGAGAAAAATTAAAAAAAATAAAATAATCTTCGCAGAATAATTAGGATAAAAATACTACATGTGGCTCCAAAAAAGAGTTGTTATATTTTTTTTCATGCTTTTCTTCTTCTCCTGTTGTGCCTACCAAAACAAAAAAATTAATATAACATCTCCTTTGGTCCCCTTGAGGGAATTGAGAAACTCTCAGAAATCTTATAATAATTGCATGGCTTGGGAAATCAAAGGGAGTTTTTATCTATTTTCTAAGCATCAAAATTATAGGGCCAATTTTTCCTTAAAAGGAAACAGGGAGACTCCGTGGAAGATGGTGGTAACCTGGGGGATGGGGAGCTTGATTGCCATTGCTCGAATAACCCCTGATTTGACCAAAGTATATTCTATTAAAGAAAACACATTATATAAAATTTCTTCCCCTCAAAAATCGCTAAATTTCCTTGGAATTAAGTCAAATATTTCCTATGTTTTTCTATTAAAAGTATTGACTGGAGAGTGGAAAAATTTTATTCCAAATCCCCAAAAGGCCATTTTAAGAAATAACTGGGTGAGATATTTTTTTAAAAAAGGTCCATATTCAGAATTGGATATTTCATCAAATTTAGAGGAGATAAATATTATTCTTAAAACAGGAGAGGAGATAAATATTCATGGGGACAAAAAGATTGTGTTTGTCCTAAATAAAACAGAAAGGCTTGTGTTTAAGATTAAATACAAAAAATGTCTACAAACTCCATATCCCCTTAAAGGGCTTCAGTTGATTTATCCTAAAGGGGCAAAGATATGTATCTTGAATTAAAAATTTAAGCAGGACTGGGTAGTTAATTATCGGCAAGTCCTTTTTTCAAATAAAAAATATGTTATAAAAAACAACAAGGGATTAAAACCAAAAAGGAGTGTGTCATGACAAAAGAATGTACTGAGTCTTACAAACCATCTATCTTAGAATCCATTTCACTGAGCATAATGGCACTTTTTAGTGAAATCCATTGGAATGTTATTAAGGGTCTCAGGAAATGGGAAATCAAGGAATTAAAAAAAAGACTGGACAAGGAATATCTTACCTTGGGAAAGTTAGTCTATAATTTCAACGAAGAGGATAAAGAACAACTAGAGAAGATTGATCTCGCCAAACAACAGATAGAGTTCTTGGAAAATGAGATCAAGTCCCTTGAAAAGGAGTTACAAGATCTCAGGGACAAGATAATAAAAAATAGAAGTTCTAACTTAGACTAGATGGGATTTAATTAGATGGAAAAAAATATTATTATTGGAAGCGACCATGCTGGTTTTGAACTAAAGGAATATTTATCTGATTTACTTAAAAATAAGGGATACCTTGTCGAAGATATAGGATGCTATAGTACAGATTCCTGTGATTATCCTTTATTTGCAAAAAAACTATGTGAAAAGGTCCTGGAAAATAAAACCCTGGGGATATTGATATGCGGATCAGGGATTGGTATGTCCATGGCTGCAAACAGGATAAAAGGGATCAGGGCGGCCCTGTGTTTAAATGAATATATGGCCAGGATGTCCAGGAGACACAACAATGCAAATGTGCTCTGTTTAGGTTCAAGGATCATTGGGCAAGACCTTGCACAGAGCATAACAATTGCATTCTTAGACCAAGAATTTGAAGGTGGAAGACACAAAAGGAGGATTGACCTAATAGAAGGACTATAGGTCATATGGTGTCAAACTTTCATATCCTGTCTCTGTGACCACCAATGTTTGTTCAAACTGGGCAGAAAGTGATCCATCCTTGGTCACTGCTGTCCAGTTGTCAGACAAGATAACAAGGTCTCTTTTTCCTAAGTTTATCATGGGTTCCACAGTAAAGACCATCCCTGGAACCAGGATAATTCCATGACCTTTTTTCCCAAAGTGAGGGATTTGTGGTGGCTCGTGAAATTCAAATCCCACTCCATGCCCTACCATTTCCCTCACCACAGAGCACCCTTGCTCTTTTTCTGCATATTTTTGTATTGCCCAGCCTATATCACCCACTGTGTTTCCTGGTCTTACCTGTGAGAGTCCTCTTTTTAAAGACTCTTTTGCAACTCTAACTATTTTTTTTGCATCTTCTGATACATGTCCAACAAAAAATGTCTTATTTGCATCTGCGTAATATCCATCCAATTTGGTAGTCACATCTACATTTACAATATCACCTTCTTTTAGGACCCTATCCCCAGGTATGCCATGGCAGATCACCTCATTTACAGACACGCATACAGATTTGGGAAACCCATTATAATTAAGTGGTGCAGGGGTCCCCCCATTTTTTATTGTAAATTCATGTACCAAGGTATTAATATAATCTGTGGTAATTCCTGGCCTTATCTCTCTTTCCACCATATCTAAGGTCTGTACAACAAGGTCCCCTGCCCTTTTAATACCCATTATATCCTTTTTTTCTTTTAATCTTATGCCATATTTTTTAAAATACAACTCCTTTAGATTTTTAAAAGACTGCAATGCCCTATCTTTTCTCATGCAACATTTTTTATACTTCAGCCCACTTCCGCATGGACATGGGTCATTTCTTCCAATCTTCATAATAATATTCTCCCTTTTTACATGCTTGTAAAAGCAGATAATATCTATTAAAAGAAAAGACCAACAAAAAAATCATAAAGGAAATCCCATGGTTATTGACTGTCACTTACACACCACTAGATATTCACCTTGCTCTAACCTATCCCCTTATGAGGCCTGTTCAATTTCCCATAAAAGGGGATTAGACTCTATCGTAATAACAGAACATCAAATACAATGGAACAAAAAGGAAATCAAGGAACTTCAACGAGATTTTCCTGGGATAAAGATATACTCAGGACTTGAAGTGACGTTAAGAGAGGGTATTGACCTTGTAATCATAACAAAAAACCTAGGATTAAATATACCCTTTATGATCTCATTTAATGAACTCTTGGAATTAAAAGAATTCGACATTCAAAATAGTTTTGTGTTTGTGGCCCACCTATTTAGATGGAACAAAGAACTATCCCATGAAATCGAAGGGATATTTCCCCATATACATGGCATAGAAATGAATTCAATAAACATCCTTTTAAGTGGCCACAAAAAAGACCCTGAAGGAAGATTTTTACCAAAGGACCTACCTTTATACAAAAGGGTCCAGAAAAAATGGAATTTAAGACCCATGTTCAATACTGACAGCCACAATTCGCTAGTAGCTGGCAGTATTGCAAACAACATAAAAACCACACACATACCTGATGATGAGGAAGAGTTGGTGTCTGTTTTAAAGAAAAATATACCTCTAGAGTTCCAACATTCCAATATATTGAAAGATATCCTTAATCGATTCTAAAAAAAATCTATAAACAAAAGAACTACAGGCTATTTTTTCTCATTAATCCCTATCTTTTTCTTTGCTGAATTTATAGAATGCCTCTGTTTTGCACTAAGGCAGGATTTTCTGAGTCGAATGGACTTTGGCGTGACTTCAACTAATTCATCTTCTTTAATAAACTGTATGGCCTTTTCCAAGGTCATGGGAATTACAGGGGTCAGCACCACTGCCTCATCCTTTCCTGCTGCCCTTAAATTAGTGAGCTTCTTTGTCTTACAAGGATTAACATTTATATCATTCCCCCTATTGTGCTCCCCTATAATCATTCCTTCATAAACCAAATCACCTGGGACCACAAAAAGCCTTCCCCTGGGTTCTAGGTTAAATAGGGCATAGGCCACGCAGACCCCTTGTCTGTCTGAAACAATGGAACCAGTAAATCTCCCTTGAATCTCTCCAGCAAAATCCCCATACCCTTCAAAAAGGCTGTTCATAATGCCAGTGCCTTTAGTATCTGTTAAAAACTCATTCCTATACCCAATAAGTCCTCTGGCAGGTATTATAAATTCCATACGCACCCTGCCCTTTCCATTATTTATCAAGTTCACCATCTTACCCTTTCTCAAGGAAAGCTTTTCTGTGACAATGCCCATAAAATCTTCCTGGCAGTCAATAAATACCCTCTCCATAGGCTCTTTTATCTTGCCATTTACCTCCTTAAATATCACCTCTGGTCTGCCAACGCACATCTCATAACCTTCCCTGCGCATGGTCTCTATTAAAATAGCCAGTTGAAACTCTCCCCTACCCTTTACAAGAAAACTGTCTTTGTCTTCTGTATCTTCTACCTTAATTGATACATTGAGTAAGGTCTCTTTGATTAGCCTTTCCTTGAGTTTTCTTGACTGTACATATTTACCCTCTTTACCTGCAAAAGGCGAGGTGTTGATACTAAACTTCATTGATACAATGGGTTCATCAACCCTTATCCTGGGAAGGGCCTTTGGCGCATCCTTTGTGCATATTGTATCACCTATCTTTACGTCTTCAATACCAGATAACACTATTATATCCCCTGGGTGTACACATTCTACTTCTCTATAGCTAAGCCCTTCATATACCTGAAGTTTTGTTACCTTTAAAGGGATATGTTCTGCTTTTTCATTTATGCAAATAAGGGTCTCATTTGAGCGTACCATCCCATGAAAGACTTTTCCAATGGCCAGACGACCAAGATAGTCAGAATAGCTGAGATCAGATACCAACATTTGAAAGGGTTGCTCTGGGTCATAGGCAGGAGGAGGCACGTGTTTTAAAATAGCGTCAAATAGGGGGCCAAGGTCGTTGTTTTGATCGTCTAAACTCCACCTCGCAATACCCTGTTTTCCTATGGCGTATAATAAAGGGAACTCAAGCTGTTCTTCTGTGGCATCTAGGTCAATTAAAAGGTCATATATCTCATCTAACACCTCGTTAGGTCTGGCATCCTTTCTGTCTATCTTGTTTATACACACTATAATGGAAAGGTTAGCCTCTAGGGCCTTTTTTAATACAAACCTTGTCTGGGGTAATGGACCCTCTGAGGCATCTACCAAGAGAATGGCACCTTCTGCCATAGAAAGGGAGCGCTCTACTTCACCTCCAAAATCCGCATGACCTGGAGTATCAATGATATTTATCTTTATACCTTGCCAATTTACTGAGCAATTTTTGGCTGCAATGGTTATCCCCCTCTCCCTCTCCAAGTCTAGATTGTCCAGTATCCTTTCATCTACCTCCTGATTTTGTCTAAAGATCCCACTTTGCTTAAACATATTGTCCACAAGGGTGGTTTTCCCATGATCAACATGGGCTATAATTGCAATATTTCTTATCTGTTCATTATAGGTTAAATTCTTTTCCATAATAATCTTTCCTTTTGAGAGTAGCTAACTTATGTTAAATAGTTAAATGGTTAAATAGTTAAATGGGGTAAAAATGTAAAACACTCTCAATTAGCCCCTTATGTGTAATTTGTCAAAGTCTTTGGATTATATATAAATACGTGGGCAAAGGGATATTTCTTTTTAGGGTCATAAATTTTTTTAATTGTTCCCTTTTATTTGAAGTTCTCAATGGAGAGAAATAAATAGTTCCTTTATGAAATGGACGTTTAATATGGTCTGAAATAAGTCTTAAGATTGATTCCCAGTGAATTACAGGGAAATTTAAGTCAAATAAAAAATTTGCACTTACCTCTATGTTTATGTATTTTTTGTTAATATCCATCATCTTAAAAAAAGAATCCTCTACCTTTTTGGGGTCAATGGGCTTTCCTATTAACTTCAATACCTCCCCTGCCACAGATTCAAGGCCAATATTTATAAATACCTGGGTGTGTGGAATGGAATTTAAATAGTCAAAAAATCCATACTTGGCCATTAACAGAGAATCAACACTTCCAAATAAAAATATAGACTTATCCTTTAAGTAAGAATCCTCTATCTCTAGTATCTTCCAGGCCTGTTCTATGGAGAACTTAATTATATCCATAGAACAATTCAATGCATCATGTAGCCCTAAATATATGCTTGAATAATTTTTTAAATCCCTTGCATAAAAATCCCTTAACAATCTTATCTGAGAAACTATTTCTTGTTTTGTCCTTTGTCTAAAACTATCCCTTGATTTTACCCTGCAAAACTTACAATGATATAAACATCCATCTGAAATTACTATGGGAATTACCTCATAATCCACATGCCTTGTATCTGGAGGAAGCACTGTTATACAGGAAGATAAAATCTTTCTCAGTTGTATCGCCCGGTCAATTAAATATTTCTCATCCTTTTTTATCACTCCTTGAATAATACGCCTTATCTCTTTTGGATAATTAATAAATGGTATATGTATTAATTTATCTGTTAGTCCATTCCATCCAGACCTTGCTATATTTATTATATCATAAATATCTCTTCCCCATAAATTATTTGAAGGGTATAAAAAACATGGTACATAATATTCACCAGTAGCATCATATATCCCACCATAATATTCACCAGAAGAGTAATATATAAAATCATTTCCCTTGGTCCTTTTTACAAAATCATTGGGGTGCGGCCATATATCTTTTTTTACATGAATAAACTTTATCTCTTCATTTAAATCAAAATAAAACTTAAAATCTCTATATTCAAATAAAGAATACATACCCACTTTTATTGGGAAAGAGACCTTTTGATATTTCTTTTCCCCAAAAAAAATAGGACATATATCTAAATCATCTAATGAAATCTTAGTATAATTCATGGCAACCACATAGTTTTACTTTAATGAAAAAAAGGCCATGGTTTAAACCATGACCTTTTTCACACCTAGCGTTCAAATAAATATAAATTAATCGTCGTAGTCTCCGTGGTCATCTTGTTTTTCTGAAACAGACATGGACTTTATTTTTTCAATACTCCACTCATTCTCATCTTCTATCTTTGTTCCCTTTGGGCCCAAGTCATGGGAATTTGCATCAAGTATAAGTTTTTTGGCAATATCAGCACTGTCTTTTGCATTAAATACATTTACTAGTAGATTATATACAAACTCTTCTACCCCCTTACCCATCCTATCCCTTATCTCTGGTGGTTCTGATAAGAGCGCAGTCTCAAATGGAAGATTTAATTTCTTGTAATTTCCACCTTTTAGTCCATTTTTCTTCGCATATTCCACCATTTCCCTCCAAAGCCTATCACTCACACCCTTGTCTTTTTCCTTTATAAATTCACCATTTTCGTCCAGCTCTGCGTTCCCATAATCATTTACCTTGACCCCCCAACTTATCATCTGAAGGGCAGTGGCTACGTTTGCCTTGGTGGTACGAGTCTTTTGTGCTATTTCTTTAAGTCTCGCCGTACTATTACCCGATGTACCATGTTGGGCCCCAGATACCTTGTATGGGGTAAGTGCTTCATGAATCTCAGCAGTTAGACCTACCTGGATACCAGCTTCTGAGTCCTGGATACCATGGGTGGTGCCATTATTTAATGCTATCCAGTCAGGAAATATATTATGGGCATTTAGCCCTTTGATCAAAAACAATGCCTCTTCAGGGGTAGATAACCCCTCTTTACCCTTGATCTCCCCAACCTCGGTCTCATAACCTGCCCAGGATGGGATATATTTGGAAAGTTCAATATTTGCAAGGAGATTATCCCTGTCTGGAAGATGGGATGCATCAATGGCTATTGAAGTAACCCCAAAGTCAAACATGGATGGGATCTGTCTCCTGGCCCTTTCTAGGTCTTCCTGGTTTTTGATTGCAAAATGGTCCCCATGGATTGCAATGGGCACAGTTATATTTAGCTCATTGCACAAACAATCCACGATCCTGGCAAGGTTCCACATATTAACTGCACAATAAGTAGATTCAGACTTGGCTATTTCAATTATAATAGCGCTATTTGCCCTCTGGGCAGCCGTAAGTGCACCTTTTATAACAAAATAGTTTCTTCCATTTGCAGCAATGGTCATTGCCTTTTCCTTTTCAAGCATTGCCCTATCTATAACCTTACCACTTACAATAAGTGCCCTGGAATTTGGAAAGAGCTTTTTTATATTTGGAGGCCTGCCCACTTCCAACAATTTCTTATATTCTTTTTCATTCATACTCCATCCCTCCTGTAGTTAAAATTTTCCATAAAACTCTATTTAATCTGCCATGTTAATCTAGGGATATTTTTTTTACAAGGCCAAACATCTAATCTAGATGCCAATTGTCAAACTTACCTATTTTATTTAATTCATCCAACTTGGACTTATCACCTACTACCAATATATCTAACCCTTGCACATTGAGGTATTTTTTTGCCACTCTGTCCACGTCCTTTGCATGTATGTTCCTTATTTCATTTATTAATTTATCAAAAGAATCATCAGGCATATCCCTGAGCTCATAATAAAGCCTCCTCTCCAACACCTTTTTAGGTGAGTCGTATCTAAAAACAAGGGAATTCAAAAACTGGTCCTTTGCATCTTCTACTTCTTTTTCTGTACAACCATTGTACTTTAGATCTTTAAGTTGTTTTTTCACAGCCACTATTGCCTGGTATACACTCTGATTTTTTGTCTTTAGGGCAACAAAAAACACTCCTGGATAGAACCTCTTACACCCAAAATTTCCAAAAACACTATAGGCAAGTCCCATTTGGGTACGTATATTTTCAAAGAGCCTCCCAGAGAACCCACCGCTTAGTATTAAATTCATCACCTGGAGCGCAGCAAAATCTGGATTTAGCCGATAATCCCCTAAGTGTCCCAAGACCACAAATGCCTGATTTGTATCCTGTGTGTCTATAATATACCTCTTCCCCTGAGGCGAGGTAACTTTAGGAAATTTAAATCTTATCTCTTCTCCCTTATTAAATACTGAGAACCATTTCTTTAAAACTGGTTCAATCTCTCTAGTATTAAAGTCCCCTACCACCCCAACTAGCAGGTTAGAACCCACAAATATCCTTTTATAAAGCCATCCTACGTCCTTTAAGGTGATATTATCTACGCTCTCATATGTTGGGATACGACCGTAGATAGAATCCCTTCCATAGATCAAGCGTTTAAATTCACGGATTCCCACCTCATCCTGCCTATCATTCCTCCTGGAAATAATGGTCTTTAGCCTTTGCTTTGCCAATTCAAGTTTGTCTCTAGTAAAAATAGGGGAGCTCAAGACATCAATTATCACTGGCATGATGGTGGTAAAATCATTTTTTAGGGTATCCACCTCAATTGATCCATTTATAAAATCAAAATCAATGGAAAACTCTGCAGCTCGGTCCTCTAAAAACAGGTCCAACCTATCCCCTGGATACTTATCACACCCCCCTAACCTCAACATCTGGGCCAATATATACTCAAGCCCTTCTTTACCCTTAGGCACCAAAAACCTACCGCCCTTGACCTCAATATCCACCTTAATAAGTGGGAGTTCATGATCTTCTATCAAGAAAAACCTTACACCGTTTTCCATGTAAGTGGTGGAAATCTTATATCTTGGCCAGGGTATTTGTTTTTTGAATTCAAGTTCAGTGTATTTCTTTGGCCCTGCCCCTGAAAAACCACATCCTATAACAGTACATAATACTATCATTACCAATATCCTTTTCATGGACTAATTCCCTGTGTTGTTTTCTTTCTCATGCTTGTTTAAGAGCCTTGCCTCAATCATATTTGAATTAATAAAATATTTCTTTATGACCAGTTGTATATCTTTAGGGCTTATCTTCTCCATCTCATCTATGTCTAAAAAAATCCGTTTCCAATCCCCATATATGGCCTGGGCATAGGCCAGTTCCCTGGCCATCCCAAGGTTAGATTCCAATTCCCTTAAAAGTTCACCTTTTTCTAAGGTACAGGCCCTCTCAATCTCCTCTTCTTGGACCCCTTTTTTCTCTATTTTTTCAAACTCCATATCAATGGCCTGGGATAAGGTATTTAATGACACTCCTTTATTTGGAATAGCGTATATACCAAATATACATGGATATCTTACTCCAGGATAACCATTAAATGCAGCTATGGAGAGTGCAACCCTTTTTTCAAGGACCAGGTCCTTGTATAATCTAGAACTCCTACCTCCAGACAGGATAGTTTCTAAAACCTCTAACACTAAAAAATCCTTTGAGCCATATCCAGGTACATGATAGCCCCTGATGTACATTGGTTGAGCATTTGCAAATACTGTAATATCCCTCTTAGAATCCTGAGGAGGTTCAATTGTCCATACTATAGGTGGATTTTTTCCTTTTTTCATATGGCCAAAATATGTGAGCGCCAGCCTCTTTATCTCTTTAAAATCTACGTCTCCAACAATGGCAATGGTAATATTTTGAGGCACATAATATGTTTTGTAAAATCTTTTCACATCTGAAATAGTAGTGGCCCTAATGTCAGAGTCCCATCCAATGGTGGGATGAGAATAAGGATGCGCAAGAAAACAAATAGAGCGAAATCTCTCAAGTAGTTTTCCCATTGGAGATGTATCCACCCTCATGCGCCTTTCTTCTCTTATTACCTCTTTTTCTGTATAAAATTCCCTAAATACAGGATTAGTCAGTCTGTCATATTCCAAAGAAAACCAGAGCTCTACCTTATTTGCAGGCAGAGACACGTGATAAATAGTATAATCAGTAGAGGTAGCAGCATTTAGGTCTTCTCCCCCATTTTTCTCTATTATCTTTGAGAATTCATTTGGTATTACCAGGGAATTTGCCTCTGTTAACAATTTGTGGAATCTATTTTCCAAAGACTGGCACCTAGACTTATCTGTGCCACTATATTTACAGTATAAAAATTCCCTATAGGCCTGATCCACTTGTTTTAACAAAGATTTTTCTTTTTTATAGTCCTTGGTCCCAATATCTTTAGTCCCTTTAAATGCCATATGTTCAAGGATATGGGCTATACCAGTGTGTCCTGTGACCTCGTCCACGCTGCCCACCTTTACAAAGGTGACAAAACTTACCACAGGAGAATCCCCTCTCTCCATCACCACAAATCTCATTCCATTCTCTAGTTTAAAGCTATGGACCTTGTCCTGTATCTGTTTCATGGGTATAAATTCTTGTCCTTGTGATTTTGCATATACATTTAAGTTAAAAGCCACAAAAAAGATTAAAACAAACAGACCTAGCATATATTTCATCTATAAAACTCCTTAGAATCTCAGGAGGACCACCTTAGTATATCTCTTTTAATATATCTGCTCCCCCATTTTTTAAGATATTCTTAGCAACTAATCTCCCTACCTCTCTTGGATTGGCAACATCACCTTGAGTCTCTGAATAGATAAATGGTTCTCCTGATGGATGGGATACAAACCCAATAAAATGCAGCTTATTCCCCCTTAAACTGGCATATGCACCAATAGGGACCTGACACCCTCCTTCTAATTCATAGAGAAAGGCCCTCTCTGCCTGTAGACAAATATTTGTTTGAAAATCATCTAAAAAACTCAATTTTTCTATCAGTTCAGTTTCATCTGATGCATATTCTATCCCCAGTGCCCCCTGGCCAACTGCAGGTAAAAATTTTGGAGGGCACAACTCTTCCACATATGTAGCAGACATACCTAACCGTCTCAGCCCTGCCATTGCAACAATTATTGCATCATATTGCCCCTCTTTTAACTTCCTTATCCTAGTATCTAAATTACCCCTAAGCATCT
>JALWFY010000169.1 GCA_027013815.1 Desulfohalobiaceae bacterium
TATGTCCAAGTTCATAGGGATGAGTTCTCTGCTTTTAAAGGATTTTCCTCCCTATATCCCAATACCATCTTGCTAATAGATACATATTCCATTGAACATGGACTTGAGAATATAATAAAACTTGCCAAAGAATTAAAAGACAAATTTCAGATCCAGGGGGTTAGGATAGACTCTGACGATCTAATTAATGTCTCAAAAATGGTGAGGCGTACCTTAGATAGAGAGGACCTATACCAGTTAAAGATATTTGTTAGCGGTGGATTGGATGAATATAGTATTCAAGAGATTGACAAGGAAAACGCCCCAATTGATGGTTTTGGGGTGGGCACAAAGGCCATTGTATCAGAAGATAGCCCGTATCTAGATATAGTGTATAAGCTCACCCAATATAATGGAGAGGGAAAGATAAAGACGTCTAAAGACAAGGGCACCCTTCCATTCCAAAAACAGATATTTCGCTATTTGGACCAAGGAATCTATAAAGAAGATATAATCGCCATACACAAAGAGGTTATTCCAGGAAATCCACTTCTAGTGAAGGTAATGGAAAAAGGTAAGAAAACAAAACAGGGCTTAGAAGACCTAGAACAAATAAGAAATAGGTGGTTTGAAGAATCTAAAAAACTTCCTCCCCCACTATTAAGTATAATAAAGACCAGACAACCCTATAAGGTTAGGTTAAGCCAGAGATTAGAAAAAGAACTTGCCAAATTAAAAGAAACCCATCTCAAGCAGTATGACATAAAAAAATAATACAACAAAATCACATAATATATTAAACTAAAGTTCCGAAAACTACAGGTTAATATGAAAGGAGGCAAAAGGCTAAAGGCGAAAGGCTAAAAGTTGAAGGATAAAGACAAAAAACATTAATATAATTTTGGAAGTTGAATTTTGGATCTTGGATTAATCCTTTTTTCATTCATAATTCATAATTCAGAATTCATAATTTAAAAAATGGCTTAGGATTTAGAAAAAACGTAAATTTTTTCATGTTTTTGAAATAAAAAATATAGATATCGACTCCATACAATCTATTATGAAAAAAGGATTTGAAACATTCGAACATTCAGCAGATATTGGGATAAGGGGTTTTGGTCCAAGTATTGAAGATGTCTTTGTGCAAGCTGCAAAGGCAATGTTTTCATATATGTATGAAATAGAAAAAATACAAGAGATATCCCATTGCAACACACAAGAGATAGAGATCCATATAAGAGAAGAGGATCTTGTATCCATGTTTATTAAGTGGTTAAATAGACTACTCTCTGAAGCAGATATACATTCTCTTGTGTTTTATGATTTTAAGGTAAAAATAGAAGATAATGACCTCTATGGCATTGCTATAGGGGCATCTAATAAGGGATTTGAGATAGGGTGCGAAGTAAAAGGTGCCACCTATGCAGAGGCAAAGGTATTAAACAAAAATGGATTATGGATAGGTCAGTGCGTAATAGATGTTTAACTCCTTGACAAGGGCTCTTCAAAAATATAATCTTTTCTACACCGGGATGTGGCGCAGCCTGGGAGCGCACTTGAATGGGGTTCAAGGGGCCGTGGGTTCAAATCCCACCATCCCGATTTAAAAGGGCTGGATACATATCCAACCCTTTTTTTGTGAAGTGCTAAAAAAAAATTTTTGACCTTATTGTCTTATCATAGAGTAAAACTCCTTTTTATACCTCTCTAAGGACGTTTCATCTTTTAAGGCCAAATCTAGTAGCCTTGTGAGTCCAAGCAACACCCCTACCTTGAACAAAGAATCCTTACACGTATCCTTGTCTTCCCCTTTTAGTCTGGCCTTTATAAAATCCCTTTTGGTGGTTGTCTTGAATCCTACTTCCTTTAATATCATATTTATGAGTTTTATCCTGAGTTCCCGCCTACGTCTGTCAGCAGCTCCTCCTTTAAATGAAAGAGAAATATGGTTCAAATATGGGTCGTCTGAAATATATGAATCCAAAGTAACGTAATGGTAACCCAAACAAAGGCTTAGATTGAGGTATTCCCTAGTAAGTACTGCAAAACTCCTGGTGTCATATTGGGTCTGTTCCAAAGAAGGGGTGTGCATCATAGCAGCCATAAAACCATATACATGAGTCTTCCCTGAATCTGGGCCATACCAAGAGAGCCTTGGGATAACCATCCCTTTCCACAAATAGATAAATGGAATACAATTTATATCCTGTGGTTCAACTATATTAGAATCTTTAATTGAGACCACATCCCCAAAAAGATCAAGTAGGTAAAGATTAAATGGTAGGTCTATGTTTACCCTGTATATGTTTTTTATACTCTCCAATCCACTGTGTTCTCTTAGTTGAAACATCTCATTTAGGGCTGCTTCATGGCAAAACCGGATTATATCGTGCCAGGTCCTGCACCCATCTTCCTTGAATTCCTGGGTTCTAGGGTCTGTTAAGTACAGTGGGAATATATACTTGGATATCTTTTTGAGTATTTTATATGATTCAGTCTCCCTGATATTTATCTCCACAGGGCATACATCTACTTGTCTTCTCTCAAGTAGTTCCTCAACTCTACCTTCATAAATTACACCCCTTGATGCATCAACTGTTATTTCTTGGCCATCCTTTAATATAGAATAAATATTCTCTACCCGCACCACACAAGGTATTTTAAATTCTCTGACAACAGACGACATATGGTCAGTGAGATTACCCTTTTCTACAACCACCGCAGATGCCTTGGGGAATGCCCCAATATATTGGGGAGATGAATTCTTTAAAACCAACACACCCCCTTTAGGAAAATTAAAAAGATCATGGATATCCTTTGGTTTAAATACTGGCCCTGCCCCAATCCCAGCTGCCACAGACTGCCCCTTATTTGAAATTATCTCAGCGTCTATATCTTTGTGTTCTATGGACTGTTTTTTAGTCAAATGCAAAGGTCTTGATTGTAATATAAATAACTTACCATTCTTATCAAATGCCCACTCTATGTCCTGGGGTTGTTTAAAATGTCTTTCTATTAATAGTGCTGCCTCTGCTAGTTGGGTTATTTGCTCTTGATTTAAACAAGGTTTAGCCTTAAGTTTTTCTGGGACCATCTCTCGTTCCAAACCCCCATCTGGTAACAATTTTAACATTATTTCTTTTGAAACAATTTCCTCTCTTGCCAAAGGAAACCCCTGTGTTCGTTTTATTATATAAGTATCAGCAGACACTGTACCATCTACTAATAATTGTCCAAGTCCCCAAACAGAGGAAATCACCATTTCCTCACGCTCCATATGTACTGGATCTACTGTATAAATTACCCCTGAACAAAGGGCATCTACCATTACCAAAAAGCCCACACTCATATTTACGTCTTCTGAACGTATATTTTTTATCCTCTGGTATAAGATAGAGCGACTATTATATTTACTGGCAACGACCTCTTTGTATTTATCAAGTAGCTTTTCGGTTGGTACATTTAAAATACTGGAAAATTGTCCTGCAAATGAGTACTCTAAATCCTCTCCAATGGCACTACTCCTTACTGCCCATCTAATAGGTCGTCTATATCTTTTCTCCAATTCTTCACTATTCTCAATAATGGCTTGGGCAATTTCTGAAGGCACTTCTGCATCTTTAATAAATTGTTTGATCTTTTTTTCTGCTTCAAGCAAGACCTGGGCATTTGATATCTCTACTTGAGAGAGTATCTCTGGGATCTTTTCATATAAGTTATTATATTCAAAGAAATGTGTATAAGTGCAAGCAGTCAAACCAAAACCATCTGGAGTAGTCAAGCCACATTTATTTCTCACTTCACCTAAATTTGCCATCTTACTTCCAACTTTATCTACAAATTTTACGGTTATCCTGTCTAATGGAATCAATATAGGCGTATAAAGGGGTTCTTTTGTCCCGCTTGTAATATTTGACACCTGACGCTCTAACTCCTCAAATATATCTAACAACCTAGATTCATCCCTTTTGGATATCTTTGAGAGATCAAAGATAATATTTTTTATGGACCTGGAAAGATTACGAATCATGGTCTTTAGATATGGGATACTTATCAACTGCTTATTATAATACTTGTTTTCAAGCTCTGTCATCAATTCAAGGGCGTGTTCATTTTCAGATAACAGGTCTAAAAATGCCCTATAACGGGCCTGAAGGTTGTCCTTGATTGTATCTTCAGATCCACCTAGTTTTTCTTGTATTTTTTTCCAAAAACGAATCATATATCTTGCTCCCTTAAAAATTCTTGAGTTAAATAAAATTTATCTGCATAAAGTGTAGGGTCTTTTAAGTTAGCATACAGATATAGGAAAAAATTTCAACATTGTACTTGGCCACTTTGAATCCATTTTAGGCAGGTTAAATTAATCTTTATAGCTAGTTAGACAATTTTTTCAATCTCTTCCAAACTCAAGGCTCAACTACTTTTTGCCCAAATTGAATAGGTATTTATACGTACCTAGAATTTGTATGACAACCTACTTAATCTATACCTTTTAGTAGATATATAAAGAAAGGGGCCCCGAAAAGGACAGTGACTACCCCGATTGGGATCATCCTCGGGGCAAGGATGGTACGGGATATAGTATCACAGATAATCAAAAAGGTTGCACCTAAAAAAATACAACCCCAAAATAGATATTTATGATCAGGCCCTAGAATCATCCTAACTAAGTGTGGTATTATAAGCCCCACAAAGCTAATTGGGCCGCTCAGACAAACAACTGCACCAATTACAAGGGATGATGAAAAAAAACACATCCTCTGGGTCCTGAGCACATTTACTCCCCTGCTATATGCTATTTCATCTCCCATTGCCACCAAGTTTAACTTATTCAAATTTACAAAGATTATAAAAATTCCAATCAAAAACAAAGGGATGGCCTTATAAATATCCTTAAAACCAATGATATCTATCCCCCCAATAAGCCAATGGAGTATCTGATTGGTCTGAGTAAAATTAGCACAATATTGACAACATAGTATAAGGCTAGAAAACAATAAGTTCATGGCAATTCCAGCCATTAAAAGGGAATAAGTTGAAATAGAGCTCTTTTTTTGTGCAACTATGTAAACAAGTAGGATAGAAAAAAGTGCACCTAAAAAAGACATAACTGAGATAAATGATAATCCAAGGAAAAATAAAGAATCCATGTCCAGCAAAATAGTCAACACTGCTCCAAAAGAAGCTCCACTGGCCACACCCAATGTATAGGGAGATGCCAGAGGATTTTTTAAAATAGCCTGAAAGACCATACCACAAACTGCCAAAGCAGCACCAGCCAATGCACCTAACAACACACTGGGCAATCGAATAGTAAATAATATATTCGCATCTGGACTCCCTGGATCCTTTAATGCACGAATCAGATCAATGTGTTGGCTCCCAATCAGAGGCGCACACAAAAAAATAGCTACAAAAAACAAAAACAGGACTAATATCCTGGTCTTTTTAAGAGACTGTTGGGTCTCATACTCTTCAAAGGACATAATCTAACCCTGGACCCGATTTTTGCCTTTGTGTTTTGCCCAATACATCCTCTGATCTGCCAGTGCAATAATACTATCTAAGGTAAGTGGCTGGACTTCCTCAGAACATGCAATACCTATACTAACTGTTAATGATATCATACCCTTAGAAGTATTTATTTCAAATCCCTCTACTGCATCCCGTATCCTATGTGCAAACCTAAGACCTGAATCCTTGTCAGTATTTTCCAACAAAAAGACGAACTCTTCTCCCCCATACCTCGCCACAGTGTCTGTTTCCCGCGACAATGAAGATAGATAAGAACCTATACTTTTTAAAACATCATCCCCTATCTGATGACCAAACCTATCATTTACAGACTTAAAATCATCTAGGTCTATAAATGTAAGGCAAAACGGAATTAAATATCTCTTTGAAATAGATATCAAGTATTCAAGACGGGACTTAAAGTAACGTCGATTATATATCCCTGTTAGCTCATCTACTACAACTAGCCGTTCCAGTTCCCTTGTCTTTTCCTGGACCTTTTTTTCTAACTCCTGGTTTAATTCCTTGAGTTCCAAAAATAATCGTTTATTTTCTAAAAATTTTTCCCTATAGGCAATTGCAGAATCCAAGGTACTTTTTAATACAGTAAATGTGCTCCCCTTGGCCACATAACCAAAGGGATTAAATTTATTCCATACATCAAGGGGGTCATATATATCCTGAAATCCCGTATAAAAAATCACTGGTAAATCATCAAACCTTTGTCTTATACTTTTAAATACCTCAAAACCATCCATTTTCTCCATCCTAATATCTAAGATTATGGCATAAATAGAATCATCTATTTTATTTAGCGCCTCATCCCCCCCTTGACATAATATTATATTATAAAAATCACTGAGCACATAAGATAAACTCTCCAATACCTGTTTATCATCATCTATTATCATAATAGTTGGCTTGTCCTTTGAGGGAAATTCATCCAACCCAACTTGTTTTTCAATCTCATGGATAAATTTCTTCAGATCCCTAGACATCATATGCTCCTTTTGGAAAGGCAATACAAAATTTAGTACCCTTTCCAATCTCACTTTGAACATATATCCTTCCACCATAACCCATCACCAAACGGTGGACTATGCTTAGCCCAAGCCCCCTACCTCTATATGGTTTGGTAGTAAAAAATGGACGAAAGACCTTAACCATATCCTCATCTTTAATACCTGGGCCATTATCCTCTATCTCAATATAGAGAGTTTCCTTCTTTATACTAGATCTGATCCAAATATATTTTTCTTTTTGAATAATACTGCCTCCGCCTTCAAAGGCCTCAATGCTATTTAAAATAAGGTTTTCTAATATTGAATAAAGATGTTGTTTACCCATAAATAGTCTTGTACCTTCTCTAACATCAACCATCAATCTTATACCATTTTTTTCTATACTAGGACTAAGGGATAAACACAACTCTTCTAATAACCCTTTGAAATAAATAATATCATCGGACTTTATGTCTTTGAGATGCACATAATCCACTACTGTATCTGTCAAACTAAGCGCCCTGTTAATCCCTGATAAACATAGATCCAATTTTCTTTTAAATTCTAATACATCTAAGTAGTTACGAAACATATCCAGAAGCAATTTCATCTCATCCCTTGAAAATCCCTTGTCCATTGCAAGGTGCACCAAATGTTCTATATCTTGTTCAACATCTTTAGTAATATTTGGCAATTTATTGGATTCAAGTATCATTTTAGGGCCTTGTAGGGCATTTCTCAATTCATGGACAAATCCACCTATTAGATAATTTTCTGTAAGTTCCCTATCCTTTTCTATGAGTCTACTAATACCCTC
>JALWFY010000170.1 GCA_027013815.1 Desulfohalobiaceae bacterium
AGTTCCGCTTACTGCTTACGCATATTTTTTAATAAGGATTTATTCCTTATTTTAAAATTTGGCC
The DNA here is from genome assembly GCA_027013815.1 of Desulfohalobiaceae bacterium. GTDB lineage: Bacteria > Desulfobacterota > Desulfovibrionia > Desulfovibrionales > Desulfothermaceae > Desulfothermus. Next base: position 65 of record JALWFY010000170.1, read on the forward strand.
AATGGCCAAAGTAAAGCGAAACTTCGTTTCGCTTTAACCTGCAATTTTCGGAACTTTAGTTTGTTATAATATACTCATTTAATTCCAAATTTATTATATGATTTTATACTATATGTCAAATTGCTTTTACCACAATAATTTTAATATCTTTTAAACTGGGCTAAAGGGGGATATATTTAGTATTTTATAAATTTTTTGTGAAATTTTTTAGCTTTTCATAATCAGATGCCAGGGGACTGGCCCAATTATTGGGCCAGTCCTATTTTAATTTATAAGTGAACCTTTAAATACAGGTTTTCTTTTTTCAAGAAAAGCTGTGGCGCCTTCTTTTGCATCTTCACTGGAAAAAGAGGTTGCAAAGGCTTCAGCTTCTAATGCACAACCAGTGCGTAAGTCTATTTCTAACCCCTTGTTTATAACCTCTTTTATTGCCCTTAATGCCACCATGGCTTTATTTGCCATGGACTTGGCCACTTCCATAGTCTTGTCAATCAATTCTTCTGGTTTAAAAACCTGGGCCACTAATCCAAGTTCTTTTGCCTCTAAGGCAGAGAGTTGCATCCCAGTCATACATATCTCTTTTGCCTTTGCCCTTCCCACTAATCTAGCAAGTCGCTGGGTGCCTCCAAATCCAGGTATTATCCCCAGGTTTATTTCTGGTTGTCCAAACCTTGCTTTTTCTGATGCATAGATAAAATCACAACTCATGGCCAGCTCGCACCCACCACCAAGGGCGTATCCATTTACACATGCTATAACAGGGATGGGCAATTCTTCTATTTTAAAGAATATATCCTGTCCCTTTTTTGCAAACAACCTTGCTTGGAGTGAGTTCATTTTTGGGAATTCAGATATGTCTGCACCAGCTACAAAGGCCTTGTCACCAGCACCTGTGATAACCAAGACCCTGGCTAGATTTTCCTCAGAGATTCTATCTATTACGTCTTCGATCTCGTCCAATGTTTTGGGGTTTAGTGCATTTAATACCTTTGGCCTGTTGATGGTGAGTATCCCCACATTGTCTTTTACTTCAAATAAGATATTTTCATATGCCATAATGTTGCTCCTTTTTTAGGGTTAAACATTGTACAATCCAAAAAATTATTTTTGTTCCATTTATATGATTTTTTTGCCCATGTCCATATAATTTTTGTAAAAATTGATTGTTATATATTTATTAATGTTTTAATGAAAAATTCTATTTAAAGTTGACTATTCACATAGGTGGCTTGTATACCACTTACAAGACTTTTATACAGGGTTAGGATGCGTTATCTCGTGTAGTTAACTCAGAATTTGGGGGTAAAATATGAAAATTATCTATGGAGTATGGGGCGATACGGTGTTTGATCATCGGGATTTGCCCATGGAGGAGATTCCAGACTATCCTATGTTTGAAAACATAGGTCAGTACGAACCAGGTAAGGACACAAAGGCATTTATTGCATGGAACGGTTTTTTGGTGTTTGACAAACAGGTTGACCTAATTGATGTGATGAGAAAATATATTGAAATTATTCAAAAACACGTCTCATGTGGTAAGTGCGTATCAGGTAGGTTGGGTACTAAAGTGGCAATGGACGTCCTCATGAGGATTGTTGAGGGGTTGGGAAGAGAGAGGGATTTGGACATATTAGAGAGAATGGTGGAACTTACATACAATGCCTCCATGTGTGAGCTTGGGCATACCTCCTTGATCCCTCTTGGAAAGGCGCTTGAGCATTTTAAAGATATATTTAGGGCATCCCTTAAGACCAGAAATGAAATAGAGACATTGGATTACAGGTGGAAGGTAACTGCCCCATGTATTGAGGCATGTCCCATTCAAATAGATATACCACAATATATTGAATACATAAAAAGGGGATATTATTCCCTATCACTTTTGACCATTCAAGAAAAAAATCCCCTGTCTTCTATTTGTGGTAGGATCTGTGTGGCATATTGTGAACATGCATGTAGGAGACAACAGATTGATTCTCCAGTTGCTATTAAGCATTTAAAGAGGTTTGTATCTGATTGGATATATGAATTAGAGAAAAAAGACCCGTACAAAGAACTTGCCAAGAAACCTCCTAAAGGTAAAAAAGTAGCCATTGTTGGTGCTGGTCCATCAGGTTTAACTGCTGCACATTTTCTCTTAAAAAATGGGTATGATGTAGACATATATGAGGCCACAGATAGGATAGCAGGGATGATGACATGGGGGATTCCAGATTTCAGGCTCCCAAAGGATGTGGTAAGAAGAGATGTAAGGCTAATAGAGGATCTAGGAGCAAATATTTTTTATAACAAAACACTTGGAAAGGATTTTACCCTACAGGAACTAAAACAAAAATATAATGCGATCTTTGTGGGTATAGGGGCAAAAAAGACCAGGCGTCTAGGTATCCCTGGAGAGGATCAAAATCCCAAGGGATATTATGAGGGACTGGAATTTTTGAAAAAATATAATAGCAATGAGCCAATATTTAAGGGGAAGAAAGCAGTTGTGGTAGGTGCTGGGAACGTGGCCATGGATTGTTGCAGGACTGCCAAGAAGATTGGAGTGCAAGAGGTTCTGGTTGTGTATAGGAGGACAGAAAAGGAGATGCCTGCACATAAGGAAGAATATGAAGCTGCCTTGAGGGAAGGGGTGAAATTTGAATTTTTAGTAAACCCTGTGGAAATAATAATTGAAAACAATAAAATAAAAGGAATTAAGTGTATTAAAATGCAGCTTGGAGAGCCAGATAGCTCTGGGAGGAGGAGACCAGAGCCAGTGCCAGGCTCAGAATTTGTTATAGATGCTGATATGTTGATCCCAGCAATTGGGCAATTAATAGATCTGAGTTGGTTGGACAAGGAAAAGGGGCTAAACATTGAAAAGACCAGGAGAAATACCATAGTGGTAGATATGGAGACATTGATGACAGGAGAAGAGGGGATCTTTGCTGGTGGAGATTGCGTGCTTGGTCCAGCTACCCTTATTGAGGCAGCGGCCCATGGAGAGAGGGCGGCTTACTATATTGATCAATATTTGACTTATGGCAACTTCAGGATCCATGATTCCCAAAAGATCTCTAACCTACTTAAAAATACAGGTTTGTTTAAGGAAGCACAATTTGTTGATTTTTTTGAATCTGAGATCAACAAAAAGGTGCTTATGGAAGAAACACCTCTGATAATAAAAAAGAAAGCTGATCCGGAAAATATAACAATTACTCCCCTAGATGCTGTAACAGATGCAGATAGGTGTCTTAGGTGCTATAAAGTCATCTTAGTTGGTCTGGAAAAAGGAGGTGAGGACAATGATTAATGTTATTATTGATGGAAAAGAATATAGGGCAGAAGAAGGCAAGACTATTTTAGATATCTGTAGGGAAAACCATATTGAGATTCCTACCCTTTGCTATTTTAAAAGACTAGGCCCCATAGGTACGTGCAGGATGTGTATTGTAGAGGTAGAGGGTCTAAAGATCCCTGTTGCAAGTTGTACCACCAGGGTAAAAGATGGTATGGTGATCAAGACCAAGACTGAAAAGATAGAGAGGCTCAGAAGGGAGAACTTAAAGATACTTCTCACACAACAGCCCCTATCTATGTTTTCTGTATTTGATGAGGATAATGAACTGTCTAAGTTGGTGCATAGGTATGGGATTAGCGCATCAGAGATAATGGAATATGGTGTGGAACCAGTAAATTACAAGGCTGCCTCACATCCTTCTCCTATATTGGTGTACAATCCCCATAGATGTGTGCTTTGTGGTAGATGTATTGAGGCGTGTATTGAAATTACCAGGATTGGTGCACTGATGTATGATGGAAGGGGTGCAAGTACAGTGGTTAATGGGCAGAAAAAGACTATATTTTATAGTCCACAGTGTATATCCTGTGGAGAATGTATGTCAGTTTGTCCAGTAAATGCAATAGAGTTTGAAAAGGCCAGGGAAATAGAACCTAGGTGTGAGGTAAAGACCGTTGAAACCATTTGTCCATATTGTGGTGTTGGATGTACAGTTCTATATAGGACAACAGGGGAGAAGATACTTGGAGTGGAAAAGAAATATGAAAAAGGTGTGAATAATGGGTCTTTGTGCGTAAAAGGGAGATTTGGGTATGATTATGTTACAACTGAATATAGAATAAAAAGTCCAATGGTAAAGAGGAACGGGAATTTTGTTCCAATTACTTGGGACGAGGCATATGATATTATTAGAGTGAAGTTTATGGAAATCAAAGCAAAATATGGGCCAGACTCAATAATGGGGCTCTCTTCTGCAAAGTGTACAAATGAAGATAACTACTTATTTCAAAAATTTATGAGGGCAGCTATTGGCACCAATAATGTGGACCACTGTGCAAGGCTATGTCATTCATCTACTGTGGCAGGTCTAAAAGAGGTGTTTGGGGCAGGTGCCATGACAAATTCAATAGAGGATATGACAAAGGCAGATGTGATATTTGTTATAGGCTCAAACACCACAGAGGCACATCCTATTATTGGTACAATGATAAAGAGGAGTGTGGATAGGCTTGGGAAGAAACTCATTGTAGTAGATCCAAGGAAGATTGAACTCACAAAGTTTGCATCCCTGTGGCTTAGCCATAGACCTGGTACAGACATAGCCCTTGTAAATGGCATTGCGAATATCATCTATAAAAGGGATATGTGGGATAGGGAGTTTGTGGAAAAACGTACGCAAAATTTTGATGAGTATCTAAATACCATTGAAAAATACGACCCTGAAACAGTGAGCAAGATCTGCGGGGTACCTGTAGATAATCTATATAAGGCTGCAGAATTACTTGGCAATGCATCATGTGCTTCCTTTGTGTATGCAATGGGTATTACACAACACAAGGCAGGATGTGACTTTGTAAAATCTATAGCAAACCTGGCCCTACTTACAGGAAATGTGGGCAAGGAAAGGAGTGGGGTCAATCCACTTAGGGGGCAAAATAATGTCCAGGGTGCATGTGATATGGGTGCCCTTCCTAACGTATATCCTGGATACATGGGGGTTGGAGATGCCACTGTCAGGAGATTGTTTGAAGTGGTGTGGGGAGTAGATGATCTCCCATCTAAACCTGGATTGGAAGCATCTCTACTTTCCCATGCAATCTTAGAGGGCAAGATAAAGGGACTATATGTTATGGGGGAAAACCCCGCTATCACAGACGCCAATCTATTAAAGTTTAGAGAATTTTTAAATCAATTGGAATTTATGGTGGTGCAAGATATCTTTTTTAGTGAGACTGCAAAATATGCGGATTTAGTACTCCCTGCTGCTTCTTTGTTTGAGACTGATGGTACAGTTACCAATACAGAGAGGAGGGTGCAATTGGTCAGAAAGGTCCTAGATCCCGTTGGAAATTCTAAACCAGATTGGGAGATCTTAACTGAGCTATTACACCACTTTGGGATAAAGGGTAGTTATGATTCAATAGAAGATGTGTTTAATGAAATAAGAGAGGTAGTCCCTCAGTATAGGGGAATTACATACAATAGGTTGAAAAAGGGTGGGATACAATGGCCCTGTCCTGATGTGGAGCATCCTGGGACTAAATTTTTGTATAAAGATGGATTTAGTACCAGTACAGGGAAGGGGTATTTTTATCCAACTGAGCAACCCTCATACGAAGATGATTTTAAAGGGTATGAGTACACCCTTACTACTGGAAGGACCATCTATCATTTTCACAGTGGCACTATGTCAAGGAAGAGCTATGCATTGGATAAACTAGTACCCAAAGGGTATGTATGTATCAATCCAGAAGATGCAAAATCACTGGGTATTGGGGATGGAAATAAGGTGAAACTCATATCAAGTGTTGGCGAACTCATTGCTCCTGTTAAGCTAAGTGATATGGTGCCCTCCAAGGTAGTATTTTCCACTTTCCATTTTTCAGAACTCCCAATAAATACTCTGACTCCTGAGAGACTGGACCCAGTATGTAAAATCCCAGAATATAAGGTAATACCAGTTAATTTAGAGAAAGTAGTGTGAACTTAAACAAAAGACTAAAGGCAAAAACCATTTTTAATTCAAGATCCAAAATTTATAATTTAAAATTAAATAGCCCTTAGCCTTTATATACGATTAGATAGGGGCAATTCATTAATTGCCCCTACTAAAAAACGTAAATCTTTTCAGGTTCTTGAAAGAAAAATCTTAAGGTGTAGATCATTTTATGCCCATTGCCTACCACTATTTGACAAATCAAGCCCTTTGCATTAGAGGAAAAAATAATGCTGAGAATTGAATTAACATCAAGGGTTCTGTCTTATAAATAACAACCGCGCGGGAGCTGTCAATGAAGCCAAAGATGTTTTTAGGGTATGTGGAGCAACCCGGTATTGTAGACGTTCAATACATGTCTCAAAATATCCAGCGAAAAAATGCCAGAGGGATTATTGTTTATAAAATCTCCCCTGCTGATAACGTTATAAAGATGGCCAAACAGCTTGGTGTTCCTCTCCTTCAGGCAGACAAAAAACTAAGTGAAAAGGTTAAAGAGCTGGGCGCCAGCTACAAGGCGGAAGGATATAATGTCAAGATTCGGGACCTCACAGAGGTCCGAAATCTTATGCGGGACGTCTTCTAACGGTAACTACCTTAAAGGAAAATGGGAGAAGGGATGTTTTTGGCTCGCGAGACAGCTGTTATCGGCTATATTAAACAACCCGAAGTTTTGCATCTCCAGTAATGGTATTTCTTAAAGATCTGACTTAAATCTGCGATTAGTTTGTGGGATGCTAGAGTCTGAAAACAGTCAAAGGGGGTGAATCACTGGGGGAGAAATAAGATTTTAAACATAATAAGAAGGAGGGACATTGATGAATACCTTACTCATGTGTGTGGTGGTGTTTGTCTTGTATCTTATTGCCTATCATACGTATGGGAAATTTCTCGCAAATAAAATCTTTAACCTTGACCCCCACCGTACGGTTCCGTCTGTGGAATTTAACGATGGCGTGGACTATGTTCCCACGAAAAAGGAGATCCTGTTCGGGCACCATTACACATCTATCGCTGGACTAGGTCCAATCGTGGGCCCTGCCATTGCAGTTATCTGGGGATGGGTCCCCGCCCTGTTGTGGGTGGTTTTTGGATCTATCTTCGCGGGGGCCGTGCATGATTTTGGTTCCCTTGTGGTTTCTATTCGGAACAAGGGGCAATCCATCGGCGAACTGGCAACTGGCCTGATTAGTCCACGGGTCCGCACCCTGTTTTTGCTGATTATTTTCTTTGAACTGTGGATCGTTATCGCCATCTTCGCACTGGTCATTGCCGTCCTGTTTAAGATGTATCCCCAGTCCGTCTTCCCTGTCTGGTTTGAAATTCCCATTGCCCTCTGGCTGGGATACATGGTGTATAAACGAAACGGGAATATCACCTGGCTTTCCATCGTGGCGGTAATTATGATGTATGTCACCGTGGTTATTGGGGCATACTGGCCACTGAAGATGCCGGGGATGTTTGGTCTTAACGCTATCGAGGTCTGGATGATCATTCTCTTTATCTATTGTTTCTTTGCCTCGACCCTGCCCGTAACCACTCTGCTGCAGCCACGGGATTATATCAACGCCCACGAGTTGCTCATTGCGTTGGCACTGATTTTCCTGGGAGTAATCTTTGCCCACCCGACAATTGTCGCGCCGGCCTTCAATCCTCATGCGAAAGGTGCTCCGCCTATCTGGCCGTTTCTCTTTGTGGTCATCGCCTGTGGAGCAATTTCTGGATTTCACAGCCTGGTAAGCTCTGGTACCTCGTCCAAACAGTTGGCCAACGAGAAAGATGCCCAGTTTGTGGGTTACGGCTCCATGATTATGGAAGGCGTTCTTTCCGTCCTCGTTATCGCATCGGTTTGCGGTGGTCTTGGAATGGCCATTGTCGTTAAAGGACATGTTCTGAAAGGCGCGGCAGCGTTTTCAGCACACTATTCAAGCTGGGCAGCCGCCAAAGGACTGGGATCTAAACTCAGTGCGGTTATCGTGGGTGCTGCCAACATGATGGAGGCCTATGGGATACCCAAGGCCATCGCCATTACGGTTATGGGCGTGTTCATGGTCTCTTTCGCTGGGACCACACTGGATACCGCGACCCGGGTCCAGCGTTACATTGTGTCTGAACTGACCACAGACTGGAACCTGGATTTCTTGTCCGGCAGGTACGTTGCAACCTTTATCGCGGTGATCTCCGCTGTGATTCTTGCCTTCCACTCTGGAAATGGGAAAGGCGCCCTAGTTCTCTGGCCGCTCTTTGGGACAGTTAACCAGTTGTTGGCTGCCTTAGCCCTGCTTGTCATCACGGTCTATCTGGCCAAAAAAGGAAAATCTCTGATTTTTTCCGGGATTCCTCTAATCTTCATGCTGTTTATGACCGGCTGGGCCATGATCCTCAACTTGGAAAAGTTCTATAACAAAGGGAACTGGTTTCTCTTTGTCATCGGATTGATTGTGTTTCTGCTGGAAATCTGGATGGTTATTGAAAGTATCATTGTCATCAGCAGGCATAAACAGGAACAACCTAATGTGGGAGGTGAAACTGCTTCCTAAACAAAACTTCAAACCATATAATGGGGGCCATAAGCCCCCTGCTTTTTTTTAAGGTCTTTTATCCTACCATCAAGGTTAAGCTTTTTCCCGACTTTAACATTTAGTGGAACAAAAATAATAATATTAGTTGGTTATAATTTAAGGGATGAGGGAATTTTCCCTACAAGGAATAACCTTTTCCTTGCCCTTTTATATCTTTAATTTTATAGTTTCATGTCAGGTTGCTTTTTTGGTTGTTTTTATTCTTGTTTGTTTTCTAGAATTTATAATACCTTCCAGGTGACTTACAAGTTCTTAGTGAAATTTAAGATTGGAGGTAAATATGAAGGCAATTATTTTGGCTGGGGGCAGTGGCACAAGATTATATCCAGTGACTCAGGCAATAAACAAACATTTTCTACCCATATACAATAAGCCCATGATCTACTATCCCTTATCTTTGGTAATGCTCCTTGGACTGAGAGAAGTACTTTTTATTGTAAATCCTGGGGACATAGATACCTTTAAAAGACTACTTGGAGATGGTTCACATCTTGGTATGCACATTGAATACAAGGTACAGGAAAGTCCCAATGGGCTTGCTGAAGGGCTTGTATTAGGAGAGGAATTTATTGGAGGGGACAATGTATGTTACATGCTAGGTGACAATGTGTTTTTTGGTCATGACCTTGTTAAGATTATGGCCCAGGCCAAGAAAGAGATCAATAAACATGGTGGGGCATATGTATTTGGGTATTATGTAAAGGACCCTGAGAGGTTTGGTATAGTTGAATTTAATGAAAAAGGAGACGTCCTATCCTTAGAGGAAAAGCCCAAGGAACCAAAATCGAACTTTGCAGTTGTGGGGATGTATTTTTATGACAATAAGGTTATTGAAATCGCTAAAGGGGTTAAACCCTCTGATAGAGGGGAGCTTGAGATAACTTCTGTAAATCAAGAATATCTAAACAGGGGAGAGCTAAAGGTAAAGCTCCTTGGAAGGGGATTTGCCTGGTTTGATGCTGGGACCCATGATAGTTTTTTAGAAGCTGGTGAATTTGTATCTACTATTGAGAACAAAACAGGGCTTATGATAGGTTGTGTGGAAGAGATAGCATATAAAAATGGGTGGATAGATAGGGAACAACTTATAGAATTAGCTAAGTTTTTGGAAAAGACTGAGTATGGGAGGTATTTGTTGGAACTAGAATAAAAGTCATGTAATAATATTGGTAGATTCTTATAAGTGATATTTAAACTAATTGCAAGTAAGAGAGTAAGTTATCATGAGTCATGAATATAAAGTATTAGAGAAGATGGGAGAAATATGTTCAGATAAAAGAGGTGAGGGTAAAGCTTGGAATGAAAAATATTTATTAGAGTTGATAATTAATTCATTTCCAGATGGTATAGTTATTTTAAACAGTAAGGGGAAGGTGTGTTTTTGTAATCTCTCTGCAGAAGAAATTCTAGGGTATAAATTAGACGAAATTAGAGGACTAGATTTTCATACCTTATTTATTTCAGATGCGGATTTGATTGATAAAGTAAAAAAAGGGTTTTCATCTTTTGAAGCTACTGGCAACGGTCCTATGTTAAATAAGAATTTGCAGTTTAGACTAAAGACAAAGATGGGTAGTTTAATTTATATTGAGGTATTTATTAAAGCTTTAAGGTTTAAAGATGAATGGATTGCCCTGGGAATTATTAGAAATGCAACTAATTTTGTGAATCTTAAAGACAAAATGACTAGACACCGAGTTAAATTTCAAACCTTGTTTAAGAGTGCCAATGATGCAATTTTTATCTTAAACAAAGAAGGGATTTTTATAGATGCCAATCCAAAGACCATGGAGATGTTTGGGTGTGAAAAGGCACAAATAATTGGCAAGTCTCCTTATGATTTTTCTCCTGAATTCCAGCCCGATGGTAGTAGTTCAAAAGAAAAAGCCATTGAAAAGATAAAGGAGACTCTTAAGGGGATTCCACAATACTTTGAATGGGTACATAATAGATATGATGATAGTAGGCCTATATATGTAGAAGTAGGTCTCTCTTGTATGGAACTGTCAGGAGAACCAACGATACTTGCAATTGTAAGAGACGTGAGTGAGAAAAAGGAACTGGAAAAAAAGCTCAGGGAAAGGGACAAACTTATTTTATTATTAACAGAAACTGCCCCTGTTGGAATTATCAAGTGTGACTTTAATGGTAATATTGAATACGTAAATCCAAAAGCAAAAGAGATATTAATAGATATGGGAATAAATATTTTAAATGGATTGAATATAAGAAATCCGGTTTTTAAAGAGTATGGAATTTGGTCGGTATTTGAAAAATGTGTGGAATATAATGTCTCAGATAGCAAGGAAATTAAATTACATAGCGATAGTGGAGTCAAAAAGTGGTATTCAGTAATATTTGACCATATTATACATAAGGGAGAGAAATTGGGGATTAGGGGAGTATTTCTAGATATAACCAAAGACAAGGAACTGGAATTTATTAGAGAGAGGGAACAAAAAAGAATAAAGATGTTTCTCCAGGGTATGCCTCATCCTGTGTGGTTTATAGATCGTAATAGAAGGATTGTTGCACAAAATAAGGCTGCCCAAAATATGGGTTCAAAAATAGGGGATTATTGTTGGAGATCTGTTTTGTCTATGAGATGTATTCCCAAAGAGGCAAGAGATTTAATTGATAGAATTGGTGTGATTTTACCAGGAACAAAATGTGATTTTTGTCAAGCAGATAAGGCCCTTGAGAGACAAATCTCTGTGGAAATGGAGGTAGAGGTAGGAAACAACCATTTTAATGCATTTTGGATCCCAGTAGAAGAAGATATGTTTTTACACTATTTAGTAGATATTACAAGATATAAAGAATTGGAGAGGGATCTTAGGTGTCTCTCCACTACAGATCCTTTGACAGGGATATATAATCGCAGGTATTGGGTAGAAAAATGTGAAGAAGAAATAAGTCGTGCACAACGTTATTATAAGCCTTTTTCTGTAATAATGCTAGATATTGATGATTTCAAAAAAGTAAACGATGAATATGGACATAATATAGGAGACGAGGTGTTAAAGGCAGTTTCTAGAGTATTAGTTAATAGGTCAAGGAAAACAGATATCTCAGCAAGATGGGGGGGAGAGGAATTTGTAGTATTACTTCCAGGTACAAAGTTAGATCACGCAGTGATCCTTGCTGAAGATATAAGGAAATTGATCGAGGAAATGTCCATTTTAGGGTTTTTGAAAATAACAGCAAGTTTTGGCGTAACAGAATACAAAAAAGGAGATACCCCATATAAGTTAGTAGATCGTGCTGATAAAATGTTGTATAAAGCAAAAAAACAAGGGAAAAATTGCGTGTGTTATGAGAAAGAAAGGCACTAAGTAAGGTTATTGACTAGAATTCGAGTACTTTCTTGTTCTTTAATTTTTATTCTCTGGAAAAGAGGGAGAAAATCTATGTCCTTTGATTTCATAAGGTTTAATGTAAAAGATAGAACGTTATGATTACATGTATTTTCTCATTGAAGAGGGTTAGAAAAAACAGTTAAATGGTATTTGGATAGTATGGATTGGGTGAATAAAAAGATAGAATAATGGTTGAATGGTTGAGTTGACTAAGTTAACTGGTATTACCTTCTTTCCATTCAACTATTCAACCATTTAACTAAATACAGGACATACTGTATGGCTAAATATTTAATCTTGGGGGCCAATGGACAGCTTGGATCGGAATTTATAAAAACACTGGACAGGGAGGGAAAGGATTATATTGGGGTGGGACATGGGATGTGTGATGTGGCCTCCTTGTCTCAGGTGATAGAGGTATTTGATAAATTTAGGCCACAGATTACTATAAATTGTACAGCGTATAATTTAGTGGACAGGGCAGAACAAGAGTATCACAAGTCATATGAAACAAATGCTCTGGGCGTTAAAAATTTGGCATATTTGTGTAAAAAATATGGTTCATATCTAATAACCTATTCTACAGATTATGTATTTGATGGAACCAAAGAGGGTGGGCTCTATACAGAAGAAGATGTGCCTTGTCCTATAAATGAATATGGAAAAAGTAAACTCACAGGGGAAAGATGGTTAATAGACGAAGGAATTAATGATTACTTGATTTTAAGGACTAGTTGGGTGTATGGACAGGGTAGGCAAAATTTTATCTATAAATTATTCACATGGGCAAGGACTAATAAATATTTGAAGATATCATATGATGAAATCTCTGTTCCAACCTCAACAAATACTATTGTAGATATTACTCTAAAGGCAATAGATAGAGGGTTAACAGGGATTTATCATTTGACAAATTCAGGATATGGTTCCAGATATGAATGGGCAAAAGAGGTCCTAAAAATATTGGGATCAAAGATTTTTATTTATCCTGTTTCAAAGGATACCTTTAATATGCCAGCCAAGAGGCCAGGTTTTTCTGCAATGAGTAATGAGAAGATAATAATGGACCTAAACGTAGATATCCCTAGATGGGAGGAAGAACTAGCTAGGTTTATGAGGAATTTTCAAATTCCCAAGGAGTAGCAGATGAATAGATATCTTTTATTAATATGCATGGTCAGTTTTTTGTTCTCCTGTGGAGAGAGTAAGGTCCACAAGGGTCCTCCCCCAAAGTTGTTCTCCAATTTAAACATAAAACAGAGCAAATATAGAAAAATAAGGGAGGAATTTAAGGCCCAGGGCAACGTTATTTCAAGGGATGCAGCGAATTTAAAAGCCAAGGTAATGGGTGAAGTTAAGGCCATTATGGTAAAGGAAGGGGATGAGGTAAAAAAGGGGGAGGTTCTCCTTAAAATTGACGATAGTATTTATATTGCAAGATTAAAACAAGCCAGGGGAGAGGAGGGAGCAATAGAAAAAGAGCTCGTTTCTGCAAAGGGTGGTTTAGACCAGGCAATGTCCCAATTTTTGTTGGCAAAAAAGACCTTTAATCGTTTTCGTCACTTAAGAGAAAAGAAAGTGGTGAGCAAACAAAAGTTTGATGAAGTAGTTAATAATTTTAATAGGGCCAAGTCAGCCCTTTTGTCTGCAAGGTCCAATGTAGAGGCCATACGGTCAAGGTTAAAGATGGCCAAGGCAGGGGTAGAAGAGGCCAAGGTATATTTGGGGTATACAGAGATAAGGGCACCTTTTAATGGTCGGGTTACCCAAAAATTTGTGGATATTGGAGATACAGTTATCCCAGGGTCTCCTCTGATATCTATTCAACACAATGATAGGTATCAGATAAAATGTGTGGTTCCAGAGGGGTATATTAACTTTGTGAAAAAGGGGGAGCAATTAAGAGTATATATTATGAATAAACAGATCAAGGCCAGGGTGAGTAGTATAATATATCAGGGTGACCCTATGTCTAGGTCTTACGGGGTAAAGCTGGATATCCCAACCTTTGATTTTATAAAACCAGGGATGTATGCAACAGTGTATCTCCCCATAATGTCAAAGGATTTTTTATTAATCCCTGAATCTTCCATTGTTTCCTATGGCCAAATTCAAGGGGTATTTGTGGTGGACGATAAGGGTATCGTCAATTTTAGGGTGATCAGGACTGGACGAAAGATAGATAACCAAATAGAGGTGATATCAGGATTGAAGCCTGGAGAAAGGTATGTTGTGTCCCCGCCTTCAACTCTAGCGGACGGTGACAGGGTATCATAGGGAGATAGATTTATGAAACAGCCTCTTGGAATTGCTGGAAAAATAGCAGATTTTTTTATTGATTCAAAGCTCACACCTTTAATTATAATTGCCTCCTTGTTACTGGGCATCATGACCCTATTTGCCTTGCCAAGGGAAGAAGAGCCCCAGATCATTGTTCCAATGATAGACATATTTGTGTCAATGCCTGGTGCCTCAGCAAAGGAAGTTGAGATGAGGGCTGCAAAGCCAATGGAAAAATTACTCTGGGAAATTCCTGGGGTGGAATATGTGTATACAACTTCATATCCTGGAAAATTAATGGCAGTAGTTAGGTTTTACGTTGGGGAAAATGAAGAAAAGTCCATAATTAGGCTCCAATCCAAGCTCATGGCCAATTATGATCGAATTCCATACGGTGTGTCCCGGCCACTTATAAAACCAAGATATATAGACGATGTACCTATATTATGCCTGACATTTTGGAGTAAAACAGAGGACCACTATACCTTAAGGAGGATCGCAGCCCAGGTTGAAGATGAGATAAAAAAACTGGATAATGTATCCCTTACTACTCTAATTGGAGGATATAAGAGGCAGATAAAAATACTCTTAGATCCTGCGAAACTAGCAGGATATAATTTGGACCCCTTGATTATTTCCAGGATGATAAGGTCTGCAAATGTTGGTTCAGACACAGGAGAGATCCCATCTACAACCTCAGAGATAGTCGTTCATTTAAATGGATTTCTAAGGTCCAAACAGGATGTAGAAAGATTAGTAGTTGGAGTGTTCAAAGGTCATGTTGTATATTTAAAGGATGTTGCAAAAATAGTTGATGGTCCAGCAGAGCCAGATAACTATGTGTTTTTTGGCACTGGTCCATCTGCCATGGAAAAGGGTATATCCAATATACAGACAAGAGAGGGGGTATTTCCTGCTGTTACGCTCTCTATTGCCAAAAGAAAGGGCTCTAATGCCGTAAAGGTGGTAAATAATATATTAAAGGTACTAGGGACTCTAAAGGGCAGGGTCATTCCTAAAGATGTAAATGTAACAGTTACACGAAATTATGGAGAGACTGCAAAGGAAAAGTCCAATGAGCTCTTGTTTCATATGTTTTTAGCAATAGTTTCTGTAACATTGCTTATATGGTTTGCCCTGGGATTTAGGGAATCTGGTATAGTAGCCTTTGCCATACCTGTAACCCTGGCCTTGACCATTGCTGCGTTTTATTTTCATGGATATACCCTAAACAGGATCACATTATTTGCCTTGATATTTTCCATTGGTATCCTGGTAGATGATGCAATTGTGGTGGTGGAAAACATTGCAAGACACTATAGGTTACCTGAAAATAAAGACAAGAGCTTTCGAGATATTGCAGTTTATGCAGTAAATGAAGTGGGAAATCCAACTATACTTGCAAGCCTTACTGTAATAGCAGCTATATTGCCAATGGCCTTTGTAAGAGGACTTATGGGTCCTTATATGAGACCCATTCCAGTGGGCTCAACTGCTGCAATGATTTTTTCTATGCTAGTAGCATTTATTGTTACGCCGTGGGCATCCTATCTTTTGTTAAAAAAAGATCGTACCCCCCATGCGGAAAAAGAAGACATAACAATGCGTGTTTATAGGAAAATAATGGATAGACTGATCCATAAAAAAATATATACATGGTCTTTTTTGATAGGTATTGTGGTGCTTTTGATTGCTGCTTGTTCTTTGATTTATTTTGGCTGGGTAAAGGTAAAAATGCTTCCATTTGACAATAAAAGTGAATTTCAAGTGGTTTTGGACATGCCTGAAAATGCCACCTTAGAAGACACTACGAGGGTGGCCATGGAAATGGGGAGGTATTTAAAGACAGTTCCTGAGGTCACAGATTATGAGATATATTCTGGGATAGCAGCCCCTTTTAATTTTAATGGAATGGTAAGACATTATTATTTGAGAAAAGGTCCAAATGTTGCTGAGATACATGTAAATTTGGTTAGTAAATACAAGAGACATGAGCAGAGTCATGAGATTGCAAAAAGGGTAAGACCATATCTGAAAAGGATTGCAGATAGATACGGGGCAAGGGTAAAGGTGGTGGAGGTCCCTCCTGGTCCTCCGGTTTTATCTACCTTAGTGGCAGAGATCTATGGGCCTGATTATAATACCCAAATTAAGATAGCAAAAAAGGTAAGGGATATATTTGATAACACAAAAGGGGTGGTGGATGTAGATTGGTACATGGAAGAGCAGAGCCCAAAAGATGAGATAGTCCCTGATAAGGAAAAAGCAGCACTCCATGGGATATCCACGTATGAGATAAACCAGGTATTAAAGATGTGTCTTAAGGGTCAGAGACTTGGGCTATTACACATACCCAATGAACTTGAGGATGTGTGTTTGTTTATGAGGATGAAATTCAGTGAGAGGTCCAGGATAGATAGGCTCACATCTGTAAAGATAAGGGGAGTAGATGGTTCCCTTGTCCCACTATCTGAGCTTGTTAAGATAAAACATGTAAAGAGAGAGAGGAGTATATATCACAAGAATCTTAGACCTGTGGTATATGTTATTGGGGACGTTGCAGGTGTAAAAGAGAGCCCAATCTATGCTATTTTGGAGATGTATAATAAGATAAATAAGATCAAGCTCCCTGGTGGTTACAGGATAAAACAATTATTTACCCATCTACCCAATGATACTTCTCATAGATATTCTTTGAAATGGGATGGGGAATGGCAGGTTACATATGAGGTGTTTAGGGATTTAGGTATCTCCTTTTGTGTGGTCTTGGTCCTTATATTTATATTGGTTGTTGGGTGGTTTAAATCATTTACCACACCTCTGACCATTATGGCTGCAATCCCGTTTTCCCTAATAGGAATACTCCCAGCACATGGGATGCTCCATGCATTTTTTACAGCCACGTCAATGATTGGTTTTATTGCTGGTGCTGGGATTGTTGTGAGGAATTCAATTATCCTAGTGGACTTTATTGAGATAAGGCTAAAAGAGGGATACCCACTGGATAAGGCAGTAATTGATGCAGGTGCAGTGAGATTTAGACCAATGTTACTCACTGCAGCAGCGGTTATTGTAGCTGCATCAGTAATACTCTTAGATCCAATTTTTCAGGGCCTTGCTATATCTTTGATGTTTGGGGAGGTAGCATCCCTCTTGATATCTAGAATGGCGGTTCCAGTGCTCTATTTCTTAGACAAGAGATGGGAATTTGAACATAGGGGGTAAATGGGTTATGCACGGGTTATGTCATCAAATATAATTGGAACCTTTTTTTGTAGTTCCTTTAAAAGAGGAATCATTATCTCTCTGATTTGAGGGTGAGCCCTTTTTGAGCACCTGAGTCTTAGGACATGTCTCCATTCCCTGAAATTTGCACTCATTACAATTTCAGCCTTTAGGCTATTTGGGAGTACGCTCCTAGCCTCTTCTGGACGTGCACCAAGTCTTAGGAGTTCCATGTACCTTTTTTCTGCTTCTTCCATTGCCTTTTTCCATGCATTGTACTTAGGACTTCCTTGTTCAAAAAAACAAGGTCTTATCACTGTGATTTCTGAACCAAACCTATCCATTGAATAATTGGCATACCTCGTGCTTTCTTGGGAATATGCTGCCAATCTGTGCCTTACTAGTTCGTGGGTAACACCCCTATCGCATATGAATTTTACAGTGCATATGCTGTGTTCTATAACACTTTCATGCCCTGATTTAACTATCCTCTTGATAAATTCCTTTGCAGAGTCATGGGATATTTTGTGTTCAGACTTATAACAGGTCCTACCAGCAATTTCTATTATCTTGAGGACTTCTTCTGGGTTTGGCAAATACAGGATCTCATGGGATGGGTCTATTATCTTCATGGGATTACTCCAATAGTTTTATTTTTAAATGTTTATATGCCCTGGGCGTTGCAATCCTTCCCCTTGGGGTCCTTTTTATAAAACCAAGTTGTATGAGATATGGCTCATAAATATCCTCTAAGGTCTTTACCTCTTCACAACACGCAGTGGCTATGGTCTTGATTCCAACAGGCCCTCCGCCGAATTTTTTTATGAGTATACTCAAGATCTTTCTGTCCATATAGTCTAAACCTAGTGGGTCCACATCTAGTCTATTTAATGCCTTGTTTGCCACTTGTTTTGATATCCTCTTGTCTCCTTCCACTAGGGCAAAATCAACTACCCTCCTAAGTAACCTATTTGCAATCCTTGGAGTACCCCTGGACCTTTTGCCAATCTCTATAGCCCCTTCATTGGATATTTCAATGCCCAGTATCCTTGCTGACCTCTTTATGATCTTAGCCAGGTCTTCTGGGGAATAAAATTCTAATCTAAAAATCACCCCAAACCTGTCTCTTAAAGGAGAGCTGAGCAGACCTATCCTGGTTGTTGCTCCAATTAAGGTAAAGGGCTCTAGGTCTATTTTTACTGTCCTGGCCCCTGGTCCTTGACCAATTACAAGGTCTAGCTTAAAGTCCTCTAATGCAGGATACAGGATTTCCTCTACTGCAGGGTGGAGCCTATGGATTTCATCTATAAAAAGTACATCATGGGTATTTAGGTTAGTCAAGATTGCAGCAAGGTCTGCCCCTCTTTCTATAACTGGACCAGAGGAAGTGATCAAGTTGACTCCAAGTTCTTTGGAGATAATCCTTGCCAGGGTAGTCTTTCCAAGTCCAGGATTTCCATATAAGAGTATGTGGTCTAATGCCTGGTTTCTTTCCTTTGCAGCCTTAATAAATATCTTGAGGTTTTTCTTTAGGTCATCTTGACCAATAAATTCATCTAGGCATTGTGGTCTTATTTTTTCGTCCTTAAATTTTGTCATCTTAATTTGGTCATTTCCTTTAATACTTTTCTTATTGTTTCTTCAACCATGAGATCAGGTTCTAAATCCAGTACTTGTTTTAGCTTGTCATAGACCTCTTCTTCCCTGTACCCTAGGTTTATCAGCCCTGATAGGGCATCAGAAAATGTCCTGTCCTCTGATCTTGGAAGATTTTTACGTGGAACAAGGTCCTTCTTGGACTTTATTTTTTCTTTGAGTTCTAAAATTATCCTTTTGGCTGTTTTCTGTCCAATACCTGGGACACGAGATAAATGTGCTACGTCCTCTGTGTATATTGCGTCAGTGATCTCTGGTGGTGACATGTGAGATAACATGGCCATAGCAGTCTTTGGACCAAGTTTAGATATCCCAATTAGCTTAACAAACATAGACCTTTCTTCTTCGCTCAAAAAGCCATAGAGCTCAAGGGCATCCTCCCTTACTACAGTCTTAACAAATAACTCTATTTCCTCTCCTGTATCAATTAGGTTGTGTGTGAGGTAATTAGAGGGTAAATACACCTCATATCCTATCCCTGATTGGGTGAGCACAACACATGTATCTCCTTTAAGGAATTTTAATTCACCTTTAATAAATCCAATCATTAGATATTATATTTTTTCTTAGTGGTCTTGATTATAAAATGTGATATTGCAATGGCCAATGCATCACTTGCATCTTTGGGCCAAGTGGGCTTGACCCCAAGCAATTGCCCAACCATAAAGGCTACCTGTTGTTTGTCTGCTCGACCCCTTCCAACTAAGGTCTTTTTCACAACAGTTGGTTCATAGGTATATATATCAACACAGTTATTAGTGCAAGCCACCATAGCTGCCCCTCTGGCATGTCCAAGCACAAGGGCAGAGCGGATATTTACAGACATAAACACATCTTCTATAGCAGCCTCGTCTGGCTTATATTTATTGATGAGCTCTACTATTTTATTATAGATATAGGAGATCTTGAGACTAATGTCCTGTTTGGGTCTTGGGCTTATGACCCCGGTATGTACAAGACATAGTTTGTCCATAGTTCCAGATATGATTCCAAATCCTGTATTTCTAATACCAGGGTCTAGACCAAGGACTATCATGATTGTTTTAGTTCTTCGTAAAGGTCATCTGGTATTTCAAAATTAGCATATACCCTTTGCACATCATCGTGGTCATCTAGTTGTTCATAGAGTTTTAGGGCCTTTATTGCTGTTTCCTTGTCCAGGTTTACATAATTTTGTGGTAGCATGGTAATTTCTGCACCCTCAAATTCAATGTTTGCCTTTTCATATGCCTCTTTTACCTTTATAAAGTCCTCTACAGCGGTCTTTACCTCAAGGCTGTCTCCATCATCAATTATATCTTCCACACCTGCCTCTAAACCTATTTCTAAAAGCTGGTCTTCAGTATATTTTTCTTTGGAAAAGGTGATTACGCCTACCTTTTCAAACATCCAGCTTACACAACCAGTCTCTCCAAGATTGCCTCCACTTTTACTAAATATTTTTCTAATCTCTGCAACTGTCCTGTTCTTGTTATCTGTTACAGCTTCTACAATAATAGCAACTCCACCAGGTCCATATCCTTCATATACTACTTCATCTAGGGAACCTGCAGATATTTCACCTGTACCTTTTTTTATGGCAGTTTCAATCTTATCTTTGGGCATATTAATACTCTTGGCATAATCAATGGCCATCCTAAGCCTTGAATTCATGGTAGGATCCCCACCACCGACCTTGGCTGCCACCATCAACTCTTTTGTGGCCTTGGTAAACATCTTGCCCCTTTTTGCGTCCTGGCGACCTTTTCTGTGCTTTATATTTGCCCATTTACTATGTCCAGCCATAGCACCTCCATATGGATAAAGTTATGAGTGTTGAATTGTGAATCCCGAGCTAAATGAAATCTTTTTACTCTGTTGTTGAAAAATAATAAATTTTATTCTAATTTCCCTAGTCCTATAAAGAATGTCTCTTTGCTCTCTGCCCTAGAACTCTTTGGTTTAAAGGTCTTAACTGTTTTAAAATATTTCCTGAGCTGAGTTTGAAATCTTGGCACATCTGGACCATTAAATATTTTTACAACAAATATTCCCCTGGTTTTTAGAAATTCATTTGCTACATCAAGTGCCATTTCTGCAAGTTCTAAGGACCTGGACTGGTCAGTGATCTTTACCCCCGTGGTCTTAGGTGCCATATCACTTAAAACTATATCAAATGGGGAGTAATTATCTAAGATTTTTTCTAACTTTTCGTCTCTTTTTAAAATATCCCCCTGAAAAAATATTATTCCCCTTTGCATAGGGATATCAAGCACCTTTAAATCCACTGAAACTACTATCCCCTGATTTCCTATCTGTTCTTTGACATATTTTGTCCACGAACCAGGGGAGGCACCAAGGTCCAAGACCCTTTGCCCTTTTTTAAATAACTTGAACCTATTGTTTATTTCTTTCAGTTTATATACTGACCTTGCAGGATAATTTTCTTTTTTTGCCTTGTTAAAGTAATAATCTCGATATTTTTTCAACACCTATCTCCTGGGTAAACTGAGATGACTATAAAAAAAAACTCCTATAAAGCCAAGAAAAAATAAGGGTTCATGTGAAGGTGTAAATATAATAGACCTTGTGAGTCCTCTTAAAACCAATGCGTTAATGGAACCAATGAATTTTTTATGATTTATGATGTGTAGAATACATGAAAAAATGAGCTACAGGTCTGTAAGATAGGAGGGTTATCAATAGGGAATTTGTCATGGAGACGAGGGGAGTTGAACCCCCTACCTCAGCCGTGCGAAGGCTGCGCTCTCCCAGATGAGCTACGTCCCCATTTATTTGAAGTTCCTTTTTATCCTGGTATTGTCCACTGGGTCAAGTCTTTTGTTTATCACAAAGTGGAACAAAGTTCCACTTTAAGTACTAGATTGGTTTCTGGAGATTGCGTCAAGTGGGCAGGCCTCTATACAGTCCCAGCATCCCATACATAGTTCATGAAACAAAGCAGGCTGCTCAAATGCACCATCTATTTGTTGGATCACCTTGTGAGTACACACCTTGGCTGCTAAGCATTTACCAGTTTCAGGGTCACATTCCTTGGGATTGCATTTTTGATAGTCAATTATAGAAAATGTCTTTTTAGGCTGCATTTTTTCTCCTTTTTGTTTTCAGGTTGAATGAAAACAAAACTCTATTAATCAAAAAATTTTATTATATCAATAAATATTATCCTTAAATTATGGATAAAGTAGCCCATATTTTAAAGTAGCCACGAATCTGGATATAGAGAAATCTCTGTTTAGATGGAATTGTTCTCAATAATCCCCACTATGGCGGTGTGAAGTTTGAGGGAATTTTTCCCAGAGGATTTAGAGAAAATAGAGGTGGTAAAAGGACCTTTCTCTTCTCTTTATGGTTGGTATGCAATGGGTGGAGTGGTAAATTTCATAACCCAGATGCCTAAAAAGAGAGAGATCGTATTAAAGGCAGGTTATGGATCAGGCTTTGACCGTGGAGACGCTATGGACGATTTGAAGAAAGTTTATTTATCTTATGGTGACAATATAAAAAATAGACTTAGCTTTTTTTGTGAGCTATGGAAGACACGAAACAGATGGTTATCCAACAAAATATGTATTGCTATCCAAAATATCCTCAATTCTATCCGGGGCAGATATAACTCAAGATAGATATGGAAATACCAAATACCTGGTTGGAGATACAGGAGATAACAATTTTATGTCCTTATCTAAATTTCCTTATGACTTTCTTGAAAACTTTGACGTGGCCCTGCTCCAAAACTTAAGCCCCTTTCAATGTCAGAAAAAAAATTACAAGAAGGCTTGTGTGTTTTTTTGTTTTATGATAGTAATATATTACTATGCATCAGAAAAGAAGCATAATTTTAAATAAATCTACCACATCCATTAGCATGGAGGAAGTATTTTGGCGGGAATTTGAGAGGCTTGCTAGACAGCGTTCTTTTGCCTGGCAGGATTTTTTGCGTTTAATTTTGCAGGAAAAGGGTGATGCTGTAAATCGGGCAGCAGCCATCAGGCAGACCATTTTGGAGATGATTAAGGCTGAAGCCCAAAGTGGTTTAGAAAAGGGCCTGGAGCATTGTTGGCTTGTCAATTCAGGTGACAAAGAAAAAGAGGTCATTTGCAATGGGGTACGGGTCCTGGTGGGGAGAAGCTATGAAAACGATATAGTGCTCCTTGATCCAGAGGTGTCCAGGCGGCATTTGATGTTTGTATTTGACCAGAAGAACTGGTGGGCAGTTGATCTTTTAAGTAAAAACGGCACCTGGATTAATGGCCAGAAAATTACAGCCAGAAAAATTTGTGTTGGTGAAAAAATTTATCTGGG
>JALWFY010000171.1 GCA_027013815.1 Desulfohalobiaceae bacterium
TAGGGGTACATGTCCTGGCCCTTCTATCATTACTTGTACACCGTTTTCCCAGGCCCTTTTAGTTAGTTCACCTAAGATTATCACTTCTTCAAATTGTGCTCCATCTCCAGCATCTTCAAGACAACCTGGCCTTAGACCATCTCCTAAACTAATAACTATGTTGTATTTTAGGCAGATGTCCAGTAAATGATCAAAATTGGAAAGTAAGGGGTTTTCTTTGTTGTTCTTTTCCATCCATTTGGCAAGGAGTGAGCCTCCCCGTGATACGATTCCAAGGACCCTATTCTCTTTTGCCATTTTAGCTGCCTCTTTAGTGACTCCACAGTGTAGGGTCATAAAGTCCACACCTTGTTTTGCCTGTTTTTCTATTTCATTAAAAAGATCTTGTTCTGTAAACTCACATGGGTCCTGTCTGGAATTTAAATATCTTTGAGCAACGCTATAAATTGGCACTGTTCCAACAGGAACAGGAGATGCTTCAATGATCTTCTCCCTGATATGGTCTAAATCCCCACCTGTAGACAAGTCCATGACAGTATGGGTTCCTGCCTTTAGTGCTGCTTTTAGCTTAGATAGTTCTAAGTCTAAATCAGATAAAAAGGGTGAGGTCCCTAGGTTTGCATTGACCTTTATTTTGCTTGGTTTTCCAACTAGGGTAGGAGTGCTATTTAAATGGTTTGGGTTGTTTAATAAAACTATTTCTCCTTTTTTTATGCCATGTTGTATAGCTGTGTATTCTAATTGTTCTTTTTCACATAATAAATCTTTATATTGTTGTAGCATTTTTTCTAATATGGGATTTTTCTCTAACATAAAAATTTCCTCCAAGGAAAAAATAAAAAATTATGGTGTATATTTATCCCCATACAGCCCTTCCTCTACCCACATTGTAGTTGTTTTTTATTGCTAGTTGGATAAATTTTTTCGCACCCTTAATTGCATCTACCATCCCCTTTCCAAGACATAGATTGGCCACTATTGCAGAACAAAGTATACACCCACTACCATGCATATCAATGGGGCCTATACGTTTGGATCTAAAGGTTTTAAAATCAGTTCCATCATAAAACCAGTCTTCACATAAATCGTCTTTAGAATGCCCACCCTTGATGAGTACCCTTTTAGTGCCCAGTGAGACAAGTTTTCTAGCTGCATGTTTAATATTCTCTTTATTATTTAATTCTATTCCAGTTAGTGTTGACGCCTCTGGGATATTGGGTGTGATGAGCTCAC
Source organism: Desulfohalobiaceae bacterium (assembly GCA_027013815.1). Lineage (GTDB taxonomy): Bacteria > Desulfobacterota > Desulfovibrionia > Desulfovibrionales > Desulfothermaceae > Desulfothermus. The sequence goes on from JALWFY010000171.1 coordinate 1,234, forward strand.
TTAATGGGAATAAATAGTCAATCAATGCTTGTTGTGCATCTTTTTTTAGTAATCTATGTCCAGAAGAAGACAACAAAATAGGGTCAAGTACTATATTTTTAATCCTTATTTTTTTTAGAATACTGGCTATCTCTAGGATAATATCTTTAGAAAAGACCATTCCAATCTTTATCCATTTTATAGGGATGTCTTTAAGTAAAGAGTTGAGTTGGGCCCCTACTATATGAGGGGGGACTTCATACACTGATTCTACTCCTATGGTATTTTGCACAGTAATGGCAGTTACTACACTACATCCATATACACCATGGCTCCAAAATGTCTTTAAGTCCACTTGGACCCCAGCGCCACTACTGGGGTCTGATCCTGCTATAGTGAGGGCAATGGGGGGAGTATTCATTTTTTAAGACAACCTGTCTGCTATTTCCTCGGCTACTTTTTCTCCAGAAAGTAGCATACCGCCAAATATTGGTCCCATTCTATATGAACCAAAACATGCATTTGCAGCCATGCCAGCCACAAATACCCCAGGAAATACCTCTTTTGTGTTTTCCACAGTATGTGGTTCAGCTATATCTGCCCACATGGACATTTCTCCCTCTATCTTCCCAGAGGGTGTATTCAATCGAACATCATTTTTTCTGATCAATGTATTGACCACTTCTAGGTCATGACCAGTGGCCTCAACAAGATATTTGCAATTTAATACAACAGGATCTACATGGAGTCCTGCAATTTCCACAGGGCTAGAGTTGATCACTATGCCTGTGACCCTTTTTTCTCCCTCAATTTCCCTTAAGACCACGTCTTCAACAGACATACAATTAAATATTTTGGCACCACTTAGGGTCGCTTTGGATGCCAATGTAGTGGTTGCACATATTGCATCGGCTGTGTAATAGCCTTTTTTGAATTCCTTTAATGGAACGCCGGCCTCATCTAGTACATGTTTTCCTTCTTCCTGTACCACTATTATATTCCAGGTAACTCCACCGCCCCACATACCACCGCCAATAGATAGTTTTCTCTCAAATATAGCCACATTAAATCCTTTTTGTGCCAATTTCCATGCAGCAGTTAAGCCTGATGGTCCAGCTCCCACAATTGCCACGTCTAAATTTATGGCAGACTGGAATTTTTCAAAATATGTCTTTGCTATTGCTTCAGTAACAACAATTTCTTCTAAAGCCATGATTTTAACTCCTTAAATTAAAGGGTTTAACAAAGGTAAGGGAATTTTGGAGGGATGGAGAAATTTTTATTATTGACACCCTTCCGAATTCCCTACGCCAGCATTACCTGGATCAGGTTCCATGGGTATACTCTCAGCCCATTTCTCTGGGCACCCCAATCGGAAGTCTTATGTATAAGACTTTGTATGATTCTTTTTAACGATAAAAATACTAAGTTCAACTTAGTAAAAATAGCAATTTTGGAACGTGTGTGCAAGTATTAATTTGGGTATTTAATTATGTCATGTCTCTTAATTGTTGTAAACGATTTAACAAAGAAGGTGGGCTCAGGGATCAATCCCCGGTGAGCAAGTAAAAGGCTTAAAAATTCACCTACTTTCCCTGTTCATGCACTCCGGGACCTTAAATCCTCCTTTTCCTTTGGGTATTCCTTTTGGACGAATGGATGCTGCAGAAATTTCCTTTTGAACATTTTTAGATTTGCATTTAGGACAAAGGATTTCTATAGTCTCATTTGGCAAGATAACCACTTCAAATCTATTGTTACAATCTTTGCAAATATATTCATAAATAGGCATGTGAACCTCCTTTTTTAACCTAACACCTAGTACCTAAATTTTAATACAATAGAGTTATCAACATGAGCTAGATATGGCCTTTCTATACTTGTATTTTTGTTTTTTCAAGTTGATTTTTTTCTATTAGTTTGTCAAATATTATCAATAGTCTTAAATGGACTAATGTTAATTGAGAATTGAAAACATGTTGAAAGTATTAGCAATTTTAAATAAAAGTGAGGTAAGGATATATTGAAATTGGTATAAAAACTGCGATTTTTATGTTGGATTAATATTTATTTTTAATTCAAAATCATTAAGGAGGTAGATGGGATTTATTCCCAAAATATTTAGGTATGTTATATAATAAAGAATTTTTCCCTTTTTCTGCAAAATCAGATGGATATGTCCCAGGGGTTGATGAGTGTTATAGGATTTGGAATGAATTTAGTATGATGGAACATATAGAAAGACATAGCATCCAGGTTGCCACAGTAGCAGTGGAGATCGCTACAGGAGTTAGGTCAAAGGGGATTGAGATTGATATTGAAGTGGTGAGGGCATGTGGCTTGTTACACGATATTGCCAAGACATATACCATAAAAAATGGTGGGTTGCACTCTCAATTAGGGGCATCATGGATGTTAGATAGGACCAAAAACCATGCAATAGCGCAGGCCATCTTGCATCATGTTTATTGGCCAGGCCCGCTTGATATAAAGAAATATCCATTACCATTGATTATTATTTATTCTGACAAAAGGGTAAATCACGATAGTATAGTTAGGTTAGATGATAGAAGACAGTATATTTTAGAAAGATATGGGAAGACCTATAATAGGATGCAGGCCATATTGTATTCATTTAAACAGGCAAGGGATCTTGAAAAAATATTTAGTAACCTATTGGAGGTAGATTTAGATGCATATACTTTTAATAGCAGGGGGATGGTCTAGTGAAAGGGAAGTGTCTTTAATGGGCGCTGAGGCAATTTATAGTGCATTAAAGGAGTTGGGGCATGAGGTGGATTTTTTTGACCCAGCTAAAGAATTAAGTGAACTTCCAAAGAGGGCAAGAGAGGTAGATTTTGCCTTTATTAATTTACATGGTGCCCCAGGTGAAGATGGATTGATACAGGCCATGCTTGAATTAGCTGGGTGTCCTTATCAAGGATCAGGCCCAGGTCCGTCTATGGTGGCATTAAATAAGGTGTGTTCTAAGATAATATTCCAAGATAATGGAATAAAGACCCCTAAGTGGGAATTCTTGCCCATTAGACCTGATAAGGGATGGGAGAGTTCCTTGGAGTTCCCAATGGTAGTTAAACCAAACTGCGGTGGCTCTAGTGTGGATATAGAAATGGTTAAAGACAGGGAGGCCTTGAATAGGGCCATGGAAAATATTTTTAAAAAGAGTGAGACAGTGCTTTTAGAAGAAAAGATTGAGGGCAAAGAAATTACCTGTGGGGTATTGGGCGAGAGGTCCCTTCCACCTGTTTTAATTGAACCTGGAGATGGTTCAAGATTTTTTGATTATCATAGCAAGTATACCAAGGGTGCTGCAAAAGAGATCTGTCCTGCTCCAATATCAGATCACCTTACATCAAGGATTATGGATATAGCCTTAAAATGTCATAAAGTACTTGGGCTTTCTGGATACAGTAGGACAGATTTTATTGTAACTTCAGAGGAAGAGATATATGTGCTTGAGGTCAATACCTTGCCTGGAATGACAGGAACAAGTCTTTTACCCCAGGAGGCCGCTGCCATTGGAATAGACTTTAAAGGACTAATAGCAAGACTTGTACAAGAGGGCTTGTAATTTATAGCGGCGAGAAGGTGTAAGGGGGGCCATCTCGCCGCTCTGTAAAAAGGAGAGTCGGGGCCTAATTTAGTGTTTGATTAAAAGTCATATCTTAGCCCAATATAAAATGAGCGACCTGGCATTGGATAACCTTTTACAAAACTATAGTCCTTGTTTAATAGATTTCTTATTTCTCCTTTAATTGAGAGTGAGCCTGCCCTGCCAAAATCTTTTAGTTTTTTGCCAATAGAGAAATTGGCTACAGTAAATCCACCTTTTTTGATTACTGGCGCAGGCCAACCAGATTCCCAATCATCTATCCATTGGTTACCATGGTATTCAAAATTTAGATCAGACCAGAGTCCCTTGTTGTCTGATACGTAGATACCATAGCTTGCAGTTACCCTTTCTATATATTTTAGATCGTCATTGGTCTCTTCATCCTTTCTGTCTAGGATGTAAACTATATTTCCATAGGGTTTGATTTTATAGTCAATATTTAGGACCCTTCCAATATTAAATGAAAGGTTTCCCTCAATCCCGGATATATTCGCCTTTCCATGGTTTTCGTATGTAACTACCCAATTAACATAATCTGATTTTGTCTCTATCTTGTCCTTAAAATGGGTATAAAAATATCCAACAGATGCATACATAAATGGATAGGAGACATCTACACCCCCTTCTGCAGTCCAGCTCTTTTCTGGATCTAGGTTTGGATTTCCTTTGTAATGCATTCCCCATACATAATAATCAGATGCCAGTTCCTGTGCGCTTGGCATCCTGTATCCCTGGGCATAGTTTGCCCTGAGTCTTACGTTGTCAGTTAATAGATAGGTAGCTCCAATTGTAGGACAAATGTGGTTTTTGTCTTTGTCTTCACCCTCACCTTTTTTTATGTCTACATTATATTTATCATATCTTGCCCCTCCAGTAAGAACGAGGCTGTCTTCAAATAGTTTGGCCTTGGCAAGTATAAACCCTGCAAGGTCTTTATAGTTGGTTTTTTTAGGTGAATATGGCTTGGAATTAATTATATAATAGGTCCAGTCAACCCCAGTAGTCAGCACATAGTTGTTTAGGTCCAAGGTAACCTGGCCCTGGGCGCCCCTATGTTTTGTGTAGTTAAAAGTTGGGATACCGTCATCCCAGCCACTAGGATTACTTTTTGTGGGGTCTACCCATTTATTTTTGTCCGCACCCTGAAAGTATCTAACCCTCCAGGAAATTGGCAGGTTAGTAGTAGAACCATCATATATAAAGTCCACTGAGCTTAGGGATTTATCGCTATAGTCATCAAGGTCATTTTGACTTAAATATCCTGGGGATCCGATCTTATTCCCGTCAAACTTGGTATAAATTACTCCTATCCTGTTTCCTGGTAGGAATTCATATCCAATATTAAAAGAATAATCAGACTTTTTGCTGTAACCTGTATTTTTATATTTTTCATCATCTCCAGTGTCATAGTCATCCATTTTTCCCCTGGAATATGCAAATGAGAAATCAAAATTTTTTATTTTACCATCACCGCCAATGGTCCCTTCCTGGAAGTTATAGCTGCCCAATGTGCCTTCTACAAAGCCATGTGGCTTTCCTCTTCCTCTCTTTGTGATCACATTTATAACACCGCCTATTCCTGCAGAACCATATTGCACTGCACCAGGTCCCCTTATGATCTCTATCCTTTCAATATTTTTTGTAAGTATCTTGGCAACATTTCCAGTCCCTGCACGTCTACCATCTAAGAGTACAATCACATGTCCAAGTAAGTCGTTTCCATGTGTATCGGTCCTAAACCCCCTGATACCAACAGAGGTCAATGCCCCTGGATACTCGCGTATAGTACCTATTCCTTTTTCAGCTAAGAGTTGGCCAAGATCAGTTGCTGTAGATGCCTGGATTTCCTCTTGAGTGATTATTTGGACGTTTGCAGGTATATCTGAAATAGGCTCCTTGTATCTACTTGCAGTTACAACCATTTCTCCAAGAGTAGATGTAGACTTGTCCTCATTTGCAAGGGCCACTGATGAAGAAAATAGAAAAAATATAAGTACACCAATTGAAACTAGTCTGTTCATTAGAGTGCCTCCTCCATGAAATTTTTATTAGAATGTGTTTATCCACAAAGCCTCATCTCTTTACCTGTGAATTTTACCTTCATATCCTTTCCAATCTCCACAAACCTCAAAAGTATCCTCTTCATACCCCTCCTTGTCATTTCCCACCATGCATTCCACATGTCCTCTTCACTATTTGGTGGGATAGCTAGTTCTATGCTATCTGCATCTTTAAATACCTTTTTTAGTTCTTGTTTAATCCTGTCCAAGTCTTGTCCTTCTGTATCCATTTTTACATAGCAAATTATTCCTGTACGCATGATCTATCCTCCCTTATTAAATTGGTTTTAAAATAAAAAAATCCCTGAAATCCAAATAAAATGGACTTCAGGGATTTCCCGTTTTTATCCCTAAATTCCAGTCTCATGCCTCGTGAGACCA
>JALWFY010000172.1 GCA_027013815.1 Desulfohalobiaceae bacterium
CATTTTTGTTTCCCCTATAATTTGAAAGATAATCAAATAAAGAGGTCTCAAATGAAAATAAAAATATTATTTCTATTTGTGTTATTTACCGGGACACTATTTTCACAGAGTGTTTCAAAACTTTCCAAAAGAAATCTCGGCTTATTTATTGGAGGGGGTGGAACAGTTCTAAAATCTGATTATTCTGTGATGCAACCCGGATATAATGGGACTGTCGGACTAAGGATGTTATTTGCTGATTCTGAGAATGGTTCTTTGGGATTAGTTGTTAATTACACTTATGCAGTTTTCAAGGGGAGGGATTTATCATCCTTAAACTTAGGGAATTTTTACACTCCTACCCATATGGTTTGGGGAGGTATTACTAATGGGTTTACATTGAATAGTTGGAGTACCTTTCGACTAAATTTGACCGGCGGACGAATGTATTTTAATCCTCTTGATTATGGGAAGCATATTAAAAAGAACAATTTTGCCGGTAAGTATGAGAAAACGGCATATTTCGCGCTTCCCAGTGTTGCATATGAAGTTAACTTATCTGAAGGGGTTACTTTTGGCATAGCTCTACAATATTTTGTGCCATTTACAGATGCAATGGATGATGTTAGCCGGTATAAATGGGATTCGGGAGCGCTTTTAACCGCCGGATTAACTTTCTATCTTACTTCAGATATAGATTCTGACGGGGATGGTATTCCTGATAGAAAGGACAAGTGTCCTAAAGTAAAAGAAGATTATAATGGTTATTTCGATAATGACGGATGTCCTGATGGAAACATAGATTCAGATGGAGACGGTATTCCAGACGTAAAAGATAGGTGCGTTTATGAAAAAGAAGATATTGATGGTTTTCAAGATGAAGATGGTTGCCCGGATTATGATAATGATAAAGATTCGATTCCCGACTCTTTAGATAAATGTCCTAACCAACCGGAAGATTATAACGGATTCCAAGATGCTGACGGTTGTCCGGATGCGAATCTTGATACAGACGGCGACGGAGTTCCTGATTATAAAGACAAATGTCCTAATACTCTGTACAAAGATATTCACAATGTTGATGAAAACGGATGTGTTAAGAATTTAGATTTAGATAATGATGGTATTCTTGATTCATATGATAAGTGCCCTAACAGAAAAGAAAATTATAATTTTTATCAAGATAATGACGGATGTCCCGATAAGCCGGAGTACCCGGACTTTGAAGTACTATCGGATTCAAGCAATAATTTTTTCGACAGTAATTTAGAACTTACTGATAATGCTCAGGAAAAAATTCTTTTTGATTTCGTGAACAATGTGCAACAGTTTACTAATGTTTATTGGATAATTTTTGTAAGAACACAAAGTAATTCGATTTATAAATTGGAGAAAGTTAAAGCCTTTCTGGAAAATTACTTATCCACTGAAGAGTTATCAAGAATAAAGTTCAAATATGTTGATGGGAACAAAGAAACAATTGGTTTTATGGTAAACTCTCAAAAAGCCAAAGAAATTGCCAAACAAAAATAGAGGTAAATCATGCGAAAAGTAATAATTTTATCATTAGTGTTTGATAAAAAATGAGCTAAAAGAATAATTTTATATAGAACATTCTCTTGTCGTGTCCGAATTTGTAATTGATAATAATAAAAAAGTTTTATGAAAAACTATAGAAAATTTATCTGACAACCAATTATTCCAAAATTATCATCAGGGAAACACAATTTTGTTTTTAAATGTATCAAACAAACATAAATTTTTACTTTTTGTCACTGAAATTAATTAGTTTCCTTATATTTAATGATAAAATGAAACTAATTTGGAAAAGTAATGAAAAGAATAATTGTTGTCGGGGGGAATGCTGCGGGCCCGGCGGCAGCCGCTAAATCCAAAAGAACCGATAAAAACTCCGAAGTAATTCTGTTTGAGGCAACCGATTTTATTTCCACCGGAACTTGTGAAATGCCTTTTGTATTAAGTGGAAAAATTGAGAATTACCAAAAAGTGGTTTTCTTCGATGAAGAATCTTTCTACAATAAAAAAGGAGTAAAAGTTTACACAAAACATCTTGTGGAAAGTATTAATCGAAGAGAAAAAACAGTTAGCGTCCGGAATTTAACTACAAACCGGACAATGGATTTTCAATACGATAAATTGATACTGACGACCGGGGCAAAGGTTAAAAAAATTCCTTCCCTTGCTTCCGGATTTGATAATTTGTTTTATCTTAAATCTATTCCCGATTTAATCAAAATTCAGAGTTTTATTTCGTCACATTCGGTAAAAAATGTATTAATTATCGGAGCCGGTTATATTGGTTTGGAGTCGGCGGAATCGTTTGTGAAACTCGGAATGAACGTTACGGTTGTTGAACTT
>JALWFY010000173.1 GCA_027013815.1 Desulfohalobiaceae bacterium
AAATAATACACAGAAAAAATCAATAAATAATAAAACAACAGTTAATTTAGAAAAATCTAAAAAAAAATCAAATGAAAATAAAAATGCTATAAAAAAGGTAAATTACTCTGATAAAATCTCACAAATAAAAATAGAAATCAATAATGGACAATCTGAGACAGCACTACAAGATTTAGAAATTTTATATAATGACGCTAATCTCCCTGTAAAATATAGGGAAGAAGTTTTGTATTATTTGTCAGATGTTTATTTTCAGGTGTATAAAGATAAATTAAAAGAAAATTATTCAAAGATATCAAATATATTAAATGATGCTATAAATCTATTTCCAAAATCTTTATATCTTCCTATTTGGCTTTTGAAATTGTGTTACTTAAATTTAAAAGTAGGAAATATTGAAGAGGCAAGAGGATATTTTAATCTATTAAAATCTAAATATCCAAAATCTCCTTATGTAGCACAAGGTTACTATTATTGGGGTAAATATTATTTTAAAAAGAAAGATTATACAAATGCAATGAATAACTTTAAGACAATAGTTGAGGATTATCAATCAAGTAAAATAGTGAGACAGGCTGCTATAAATCTTGCAAGGGTATTATTTAAAATGCAGATGTATCAAAAATCGTGGATAGTTATGAAATTTTTAGAACAGAGATGGCCATTATATTATCAAAAAGCACCTGATGTTTTGAAGTTAAATGGATTTGTTGCTATGTATAATAAAAAATATGATATGGCATTAGATTATTATTGGAGATATTACAATATATTACCCAAGGTAAAGGATGCTGATATAGTTCTTACAAGAATTGGTGATTTGTATTTAAAAGAAGGAGAGAAATCATATGCTAAAAAGATGTATTTATATGTTGCAACCAAATATCCTAATAAAGAAGGTGGATTAATAGCAAAGATGCGTCTTGCTGAGGAGGGTATTTATGATAAACCTAGTATAAAATCTATGTTTTCAGTATTTAATAGACCGTATAATTTACGCCCTGTTAATATTTATACAGAAATTGTTGAAAAACATCCAGATTCTCCACTTGCACCTCTTGCACAGCTAAAATTGGCAATGTGGTATTTATGGAATAAAAGGTACAATAAATGCCTTGAGTCAATAAAATACTTTTTTGAAAAATTTCCAGATAATGAATTCAAGGACAATGCAGAACAGGTTGGGAGGATTGCTCTTTCTAGTTTGATTAAAAAATCCATAAAGGATGAAATGTACTCATTTATTTTGTCCATTTGGAATAAGTATTCTTTTTTGAGAAAAGATCTATCAAAATTGGATCCATCTACAGTGATATCAGTTGCTATATCTCTATGGAGAACTGGTAGGCCTTATATGGGGTTAAAGCTTGCTCGTCCATACCTTAATACAAAAAATAACAGATCAAATTTTTTGTCTTCTTTAGAACTAGTATTAAATATTTATTTACAGAGTGAATCTTGGAGGGATGTAGAAAGACTTGGTGATAAATTTTTAAATGACAATAGACTAACTCCTCAATTAAAATCTCAGTTAAAATACGCATATTCTCTTTCAAAAATAAATTTGGGAAAGGGAGATGAGAGTATTCCGTATTTAAAAGAACTTGCTTTAGATAAAAATATTAGTGAAAAGCAAAGGGGATATGTTTTTTATTTCTTGGCCAAACAAGAATATGAATTGCAGGATTTAAAAAAAGTGTATATTTATGCCCAGGAAGCACTTGATATATTTTTGAAAAAAAAATTGGATACTCCCAAGATAGGGGATTGTTTTGATATGTTGATAGATGTGACTGAAAAATCTGGTCGAATACTAGAAGCAATAGAATGGGCAGAAAGATATAAAAAATATATCCCAAAGGATTCACCTACTTGGCCTGAGTTTGAATATAGACTAGCTAATTTATATTTTAAAGCTGGTTATACTGATATATGGAAAAAGCTTCTTTTTAATATTAAACAAAAATATCCAAATAGTTTTTATGGAAGATTGGCATCAAATGATTTAACAAATCTCTCTTTAAAAGAGCGTATACAAAATTATATCCAATAAATTATTTTTATAGGAGTCTAAAATGGTCAGAAAGCCAGTAGTTGCAGGACAATTTTATCCAGGAACTAAGGACTCTTTGATTATGTCACTGAATTCATTTTTGATTGATGTAGATCCAGGAAAAAAGAGAAATACCATTCTTGCCATGCTTCCACATGCTGGATATATGTATTCAGGAAGAATTGCTGGTAAAACAATTAGTTATGCTGAATTAAAAGAAAATATTATACTCCTTGGACCGAATCACACAGGATATGGAGACATGTTTGCACTTTGGAGCAAGGGATCATGGGAGTTTCCTGGTGGTCATTTAGATATAAATGAAGAAATCGCCAATAATTTACTCCAAGGTGTAGAACTTTTAACACCTGACGTAACTGCTCATCTAAATGAACATTCTCTAGAAGTTATAATTCCATTTTTGTGGAGAAAAAATCCAAATACAAAGATTGTACCTATATGTGTTAAAGAGTCAGATTTTGATAAATTATTACTAGTAGGGCAAGGAATTGCTAATCTTATCAAGACAATGTCTTACGAAGTGAGTATTGTAGTTAGTTCAGATATGAGCCATTTTATTAGCCATTATGAGGCAACAAAGAGGGATAGATTAGCCATAGATGCAATCCTGCAAATGGACCCAAAAAGATTATATAATGTGGTAATGACAAATAAAATTACCATGTGTGGGGTGTTTCCAATGACTGTGGGTCTCAAAATATGCAAAGAACTCGGTGCAAGACAGGCAGAGTTGATTGACTATACTACGTCTGGGGAAGTGAGTGGGGATATGAGCTACGTAGTAGGATATGCAGGGATATTGATTTCATAAAAATCAGTGGGGAGGTAAGATGTTAGCTATTATAGATTATTATGCCGGTAATTTGACCAGTGTAAAGAGGAGTTTAGATTATTTAGGTATAAAGAATGAAATAACTGACAATGAGAAAAAAATAGAACAGAGCTGTGGAATAATTTTTCCTGGAGTTGGTGCAGCTGGATCTGCAATGAAGAATTTGGTATCAAAGGGATTAGATGATATCTTAAAAAAACAAGTATCAAAGGGAAAACCTTTATTGGGTATTTGTCTTGGATCTCAAATAATACTTGAATACAGTGAAGAAAATCAAACTAAGTGTTTAGGTCTTATACCAGGTGTATGTAAACGTTTTTCCCATGACCTAAGAGATGAGATGGGCAATCCAATAAATATTCCACATATGGGGTGGAATCAGGTAACTATTTTATATGATAACCCCCTTTTTCAGGGCATTGAAAATAATATGGATTATTATTTTGTGCATGGTTACTATCCATCGCCAAAAAAAGAATATATTTTGGGGACTACTAATTATGGAATAGAGTTTTGTTCAGTATTGGGAAGGGAAGGTCTTTGGGCATTACAATTTCATCCTGAAAAGAGTGGAAGATTTGGTCTTAAGATCTTAGATAATTTTTATAAATTTTGTAAAACCGTATAAGATAATTAATACTACAATAGGAGTACAATCATATGTTGTGTAAGAGGATTATCCCGTGTCTAGATGTTAGAGATGGAAGATTGACAAAGGGAATAAAATTCAAAGGAAATAAAGATATTGGGGATCCTGTGGAGTCTGCCAAAGAATATTATGAACAGGGTGCTGATGAAATAGTATTTTATGATATAACAGCATCTCACGAAAAAAGGGGGATAATGATTAAGGTCGTGGAAAAAGTGGCTGCCCAAATATTTATACCATTTTCTGTTGGTGGTGGCATATCCTCAGTAGAAGATATGCGCGAGGTTTTACTTGCTGGTGCAGAAAAAATTTCTGTGAATTCTACTGCAGTGAAAAAACCTGAGATTATTACTCAAGGCGCAGAGGCCTTTGGTTCACAATGTGTGGTGGTGGGAATGGATGTATTAAAGGTTGATAAGAGCGATAATATTCCCTCAGGATATGAAATAGTAATTTATGGTGGTAGAAAGAGGACTGGCATAGATGCCTTGTGGTGGGCAAAAGAAGTAGAGAGATTAGGTGCTGGAGAGATATGCTTGAACTCTATAGATGCAGATGGAACAAAACAAGGATATGAGTTAAATCTCACTAGATTGATTTCAGAAAACGTAAAGATTCCTGTTATTGCATCTGGAGGAGCAGGTAACCCACAACACATGGCAGATGCGGTGACTAAAGGAAAGGCATCTGCTGCCCTAATTGCTTCAATTGTTCATTATGGTGAATACACAATCAGAGAAATCAAAGAATATATGAAGCAAAGGGGTGTACCCGTGAGATTAAAATGGTAACAATAAATAATGATTATGTAGCTACTAAAACAAAATAAGCCAGATATTCTTGATTTCCTTTGGGACCCTTTATCTGTGAAGGTGTTACTCCAATAAGGGTAAGCTCCATGTTATTTATGGCAAAATCAACAATTTTGTCTATGGCCTTTTTTTGAAGTTCAGGGTCCCTTACTACCCCTTTTCCAACTTCCTTTTTCTCAAGTTCAAATTGTGGTTTTATTAGACAGATTAGTTCCCCGTTTTTTTTAAGGAATTGTATAGCTGAAGGTATGACCTTAACAAGGGATATAAAAGAGCAATCAATAGTTATGATGTCCACTTTTTCTGGAACAATATCTTTACTTACATACCTGATATTTACCTTTTCTATATTAACAACTCTTATATCCTGTCTTAGTCTGTAATCTAGTTGTCCATACCCCACATCAATGGCGTATACTTTTTTTGCCCCAAATTGCAAGGCGCAATCGGTAAATCCCCCTGAGGATGCGCCAACATCTAATACCACCTTGTCCTTGAAATTCAAATTAAATTTTTCTATTGCAGTCAGTAGTTTATATCCCCCTCTACTTACAAACCTCTCTTTTTCTTTGATAAATATTTCTTCATTACCATAGAGCAATTGTCCAGGCTTTTTAATTAATTCTTTTTTATTGTCTTTTACAATAAAGGCCATTCCCGCCATAATAAGCCTTTTGGCCTTTTCTCTGCTTTCAATTAATCCCTTTTCCACTAAAAAATGGTCTGCTCTTAGTTTTTTCTTCTTCATACTTGCAATTTTTTGTTAAGTTCTTTAAAAGAATGTTATGATCTCTTTTATAAATATAGTATATTTGTTTTTCTTTCAAAAAAAGCTTTATTCTTAAACCATTTGTTTGTAAAGTTTTACCCTAAATACATTTGTTGAAATTTTTTCTAAAAAGGCTATTGTCTATCCATTGGTAAAAAAAAGTAGGAGGTAATAAAATGGCTGTTAAAATAGGTCTAAATGGTTTTGGGAGGATTGGAAGATTTGTGACAAGATTGCTCTCCAATGACAATGAACTAGAGATAGTTGCAGTCAATGCAAGGGCTGACAACAATACTTTGGCCCATTTATTAAAGTATGATTCTGTCCATCGTACCTTTGGGGGAGAAGTTATACCAAACGAAGAAGGTTTTGTTTTAAATGGTAGACAAATAAAGGTAACAAGACAGGGTCTAGGTGAGTGGTTATGGGGAGAATTAGGTGTAGATATTGTGCTTGAGACCACTGGAAAATTTAGAGATAGGGAAAGTTGTGAAAAACATCTATCGTGTGGTGCAAAAAAGGTCCTTATTGGTGCTCCAGGAAAAAATCCCGATATAACCATTGTTATGGGAGTAAATGATGGGGAGCTCAAATCACAACACAAGATTATATCAAATGCATCTTGTACAACTAATTGTATGGCCCCTCCAACCAAGGTAATACACGAAAGATTTGGTATAACAAGAGGTCTTATGACTACCATCCACTCCTACACAATGAGTCAGAGGATCTTGGATGGTTCTCACAAAGATTTAAGGCGTGCAAGGGCAGCAGCAATGTCAATGATTCCCACAACCACTGGAGCAGCAAAGGCAGTAACAGAGGTTATTCCTGAGTTAAAAGGTAAATTACACGGTATGGCAATTAGGGTACCTACCCCCAATGTATCATTGGTAGATTTAAATGTAGAGCTTGAAAGAGATGTATCCAGAGAAGAGCTGAACAATGCTCTAAAAGAGGCGTCTAAAAATGAACTAAAAAATATTATGGATTATACAGAAATTCCTTTAGTATCTGTTGATTATGTATCTACCTCTTATGCAGGTATAGTAGATGGTCTACTAACAGAGGTATTAGAAGGAAAGTTGGCCAAGATTATTATTTGGTATGACAATGAATCTGGATTTTCAAACCAGCTTGTGAGGTTAACACGTAAAGTCGCTACTCTATTATAATTATGTAGAAAGTGAAGAAATAAAAAGGGCAGGTATACCTGCCCTTTTTATTTCTTGATCATTACAAATAGATAAGGAGTCAAGGATGAAATTTGTTCACCTTCATTGTCATACAGAGTATAGTCTATTGGACGGTGCAATTAAGGTAAAAGATCTGTGTGAGCGGGCCAATGAATTGGGGATAAATAGTGTTAGTATAACAGATCACGGGAATATGTTTGGTTGCTTGGAGTTTTATCTCACTGCGAAAAAATTTGGTCTCAAACCAATAATTGGTTGTGAAGTATATGTTGCTCCAGAACACAGGACCAAAAAAGAAGGGAGGGCAAGTGAAATTGGATATCACCTAGTACTCCTTGCAAAGGACAATGAAGGTTATCATAATTTAATTAAATTGGTGAGTTATGGATATCTAGAGGGTTTTTACTACAAGCCAAGGATAGATGTGGAGTTGTTAGAAAAATATAATAAGGGATTAATAGCCCTTTCCGCTTGTCTAAAAGGAGTGGTTCCATTTGTTTTATTAAAAGAAGGTATGGACAAGGCCATATCTGTGGCAAAGAAGTATTCCTCAATTTTTCAGGACAGATTTTATTTAGAGCTAATGGCCAATGGATTAGAAGAACAAAAAAGATTAAATGATCAACTTATTGAACTCTCAAAGGTAACTAAGTTGCCTTTAGTGGCTACCAATGATTGTCACTATTTATATAAAGAAGATGCACATGCACATGATGTGCTTTTATGCATACAAACAAATTCTTGTTATAACGACGCAAAAAGGATGCGTTTTAATACTACACAGTTGTATTTTAAATCCCCTGAAGAGATGAATAGAGAATTTTCTCATATCCCAGAAGCATTGGAGAATACAGTCAAGATTGCTAGGGAATGTAATGTTGAGATAGAGTTGGGAAGACACCATTTTCCAGTCTATACCCCCCAAGGTGACTGTTCTTTAGAGGATGAATTTAAAAGGCTTGCAAGAGAGGGTCTAAAACAGAGATTAAAGGAGATTTCTTATCCAATAGATGAAGAAAAATATTGGGAGAGACTGGAATTTGAAATAGATGTCATATGCAAAAAAGGATTTCCAGGTTATTTTTTAATTGTTCAGGACTTTATAACATGGGCAAAATCCAATGACATACCAGTAGGGCCTGGGAGGGGATCTGCTGCAGGCTCGCTAGTTGCTTATGCCTTAAATATCACTAATCTTGATCCAATAAAATATAATTTATTATTTGAGCGTTTTTTAAATGTGGAAAGAGAAAGCCTGCCAGATATTGATGTGGATTTTTGTTATAATAGACGTGAGGAAGTAATTAAGTATGTAACAAAAAAATATGGGAAACAAAACGTTGCTCAGATAACTACGTTTGGGACTATGAAGGCCAGGGCAGTAATTAGGGATGTGGGAAGGGCCCTGGGTTTGAGTTTTCAAGAAACAGATAAAATCGCAAAGTTAATACCAACTGATTTTAAGATAACCATAGATAAGGCCCTTGAGATGGAACCTATGCTCCAGGAGAAGATAGAAAAGGATCCAAGGGTTCGTGAACTTATTGAAATTTCTAAGAGATTAGAAGGTCTTGCTAGGCACGCATCTACCCATGCAGCAGGAATAGTAATTTCAGACAAACCCATGGTGGAATATCTTCCTCTTTATTTAGGGAAAAAGGGCGAAGTAGTGACCCAATATGACATGAAGATGGTTGAAAAGGTAGGGTTAATTAAATTTGATTTTTTGGGACTTAAGACCCTAACAGTTTTAAGTGATGCAGTAAAATTGGCAAAAAAGAACAACAAGGAAGTGCCTGACTTAAATAAGATACCTTTAGATGATAAAAAGACCTTTGAGCTATTGTGCAAAGGGGAAACAGATGGGGTATTTCAGTTAGAGAGTTCAGGGATGAGGAAGGTATTGGTAGAATTAAAACCTTCTTGTTTTGAAGACCTTATAGCCCTTTTGGCCCTGTACAGGCCAGGTCCTCTAGATAGTGGCATGGTAGATGATTTTATAAACAGAAAACATGGCAGAGAAAAGATAACATATCCGCATCCAAAACTGGAACCAATACTCAAGGAAACATATGGGGTAATTTTATATCAAGAACAGGTCATGAGGATAGCATCAGAGCTTGCAAATTACTCCCTTGGTGATGGAGATATTTTAAGGCGGGCAATGGGTAAAAAGATCCCTGAAGTCATGGCCAAACAAAGAGAGAAATTCCTCAAAGGTACTAGGGAAAATGGTATTGATGACAAGATATCAAACCATATATTTGATTTAATGGAAAAGTTTGCTGGTTATGGATTTAATAAATCCCATAGTGCAGCTTATGCACTTATATCTTATCAAACAGCATATATGAAGGCCCATTATCCAGTTGAGTTTATGGCTGCCCTATTGACTTCAGAGGTAAATAATACAGATAAAGTAATTGTTCATATAAATGCTTGTAGGGATATGGGTATTAAGGTCATGAGACCAGATATTAATGAGAGTCTGGAGTTTTTTTCAGTTAAAGGAGAGGCAATATTATTTGGCCTATGCGGTATTAAAAACGTTGGAATAGGGGCTGTAAGAGAGATAATAAAGGAGAGGACAAAGAATGGGACGTTTAAATCTATATGGGATTTTTGTGATAGGGTATCTCAAAGAAGAATCACAAAGAGGGTATTAGAACATTTAATTAAAAGTGGGGCCTTTGATGGTTTTGGCTATAGTAGGCGGGGAATGATGGAAGGTCTAGATAAATTAGTCTCTAGATCACAGAAAAAGATGAGACAGAGGAAAAGGCCTGGTATTTCTGAATTAAGCCTATTAGGTGCAAAAGAGTTTGGGAAAAATGTAGGTGATTCACAAGTTAATAATATTCCAGAGTTAGAATTAGAAGAATGGCCTGAGGATATTAGACTCAAGTATGAAAAAGAAGCATTAGGGTTTTATGTATCTGGACATCCCCTACTTAAATATAAAGAGAAAATTAAATTACTTAAAGCAAGTACTATACAAGAGTGCAAACACATGTTAAATGGTTCAAAGACAAGGATTTGTGTTATAATCACCTCTGTAAAAGAGACTGTTACAAAAAATGGTGAAAAGATGGCCTTTTGTCAGATTGAAGACCTGTCTGGAATAGGCGAAATGGTTCTATTTCCATCACTTTATGCAAAGATTAGCCAATATACCACTGGGGATACACCCTTACTCTGTGAGGTAAGGGTAGACATAAAGGAGATTGAAACTACAGGTAGTGAGGAACAACAGGAGAATGTCTATAAAAAGGTTAGTTTTATGTGTATGGACCTATGTCCTTTAAATGATGTAAACCTGTCACAGGAAGATATACCTTATATAATAGAAGTAGATAGTAAATTTTTAAATAACAAAAAGATAGAGGAACTAAGGCAAATATTAAAGGATTATCCAGGTGAAAACTTGGTTTATTTGAAGATCAAATTTCCTGACATAGTATGTGATTTGCAACTTGGTCATGGGTTTGGTATATTATTATCAGAAGAATTTGAAAAGGAGATCCATAAATGGAAGCAAGGAGGCCTTAGTGTTAATTAACCGTTAGGAGAGGTTATGGGGAAAAAACCTAAATATAAATTAAAAGTGAGTTCACATTTTAGCTCTTCACATCAACTTAGAAATTATAGAGGAAAATGCGAAAATCTACATGGTCACAATTTTATTGTGGAGGTCATGATAGAGGGAACTGAACTAGATCCTGAAATAGAATACTTATTGGACTTTAAGACCTTAAAACAAATGTTGAACCAGATAATCGACCCATTAGACCATATACACTTAAATGAGTTTCCTCCGTTTGATAAGATAAATCCATCCTCAGAAAATTTGGCTAGATATATTTATAAGGAAATGGAGAAGCAACTATCATCCCGTGATTATATTCAGATAAGTTATGTGTCAGTAGCTGAAAGTGAAAAGTCTGTTGCTTATTATATGGAAGAATAGGTCCATGAAGATTGTTATCCAACGTGTAAAAAATGCTCAGGTAAGTGTGCAAAATAGATGTGTGGCAAAAATAAATAAGGGACTCTTATTGTTGGTTGGCTTTAAACATGAAGATATAGAAGTTATAGGCACTACTTTATGGGACAAGATAATAAAGAAAATTCCTTATCTTCGTATTTTCCCAGACAAGGATGGAAAATTTAATTTAAGCCTTGTGGATGTAGATGGTGAAATCTTAGTAGTATCCCAATTTACATTATATGGGGATTTAAAAAGGGGTAGGAGACCATCTTTTTCAATTGCAGCACACGGTGATGTTGCAAAAAAAATATATGAAAGATTTGTTAAAGACTTGGAGTCAATTATTCCTGGAAGGGTTAAACAAGGAATATTTGGTGAAGATATGGTCATAGACCTTTGTAATTTTGGACCAGTTACTTTGATTCTGGACAGTGATGAAATGTAGATAAAAAAATAGTGTGGCTTAAAATATATAGTATGAAGAGAGATAGCACCATAAAAATACTTGTTTGTGATAATAATCCCATATTAAAACAGGCAATTGAAAGGGTATTCCTTGAAAAGGGGTCTGTAGAACTTAGATATTCCCTTCCCCCTGAAGATTTTTTAGATGCTTATTTTCTTTTTAAGCCTGATATTGCTATAATAAATGTAGAAGAGGATGGCGATAATGCTATAGATGCACTAAGATATATTAGAAATCAGGCAAATGATTCTGATACTTATATAATAATATCTATTTCAAACTCTATGAAAAATTTGACATATAGAGTATTAAATGAAGGAGCTGATGATTTTATTTTAAAACCTTTTTCTGAAGGAGGTGAAGAACTTATTTCTAGGCTTAATGTAGCCAAAAGACATGTTATTTTATATAAACAACTCTTAATTGCATATAATCGACTTTCAAAAGAAATCGATACAGTAAGTGTTTTACAACAAAAACTACTTCCCAAAAGACAAATTGATTTTCCAAAAATTGCAATTGATTATTTTTATCAGCCATCCGGTAGGGCCAGTGGAGATTATTTTGATTTTTTCCCTGTGAACAAAAATGTATTGCGTACTGTTATTGCTGATGTTTCAGGTCATGGTGCTAGAGCAGCTTTTGTAATGGCTATGGTTAGGGCCCTTGTCAGGGCATCAGACGTTGTCCTAGTCTCATTATCTGAAATGGTCAGTCTAATAAACAACGAACTTATTGATGTTATTGGTGAGGATATGGATTTTGTCACCTTATTTATTGCTGATATAGATATAAAACAAAATAGGTTATCCTATATAAATGCAGGACATTGTCCTGGTATATTAGTAGATTATAATAATTTTATTGAATTATTAGGTGCTGATTTTAGTGTACTTGGTTTTTTTTCTCAAGAATTTCACGAAAAAAGTATCTCTTTAAAAGGAAAAAAAGGTCTTTTATTATATACTGATGGTTATTATGAATGGAATTTAGATAGGGAAAATATTTGGGGATTTGAAAATTTTCAAAATTTGGTTTCAAATGTATTTAAGAATGAGGAGTTGTTTTATCTGGATTTACTCGAAGATTATCTTGAAAAAAGTGTAGAAATACCTCCAATGTATAGGGACGATAGGAGTGCTTTGTGGGTGAAATTTAATAAATAGGAGAGATATAGGATATGGAGACTTTGGATTTTAAGATTAAAGATGGGTATTGTCTAATAAAGTATAGGGGCGAGCTTACATTAGATGTGGTGGAGGATTTAAAGACCGAGATATTAAACTTTTTAAATGAACACAATGAGAAATCTATTGTATTCGATCTGTCTGAGATTTCCTTTATGGATAGTTCAGGTATAGGATTTTTGGTCCATTTGAATAATAAAAATAGGACTCAAAATAAAAAGTTGTTTCTCTTTAGGCCTTCTGATGCAGTTAAAAAGACCCTTTCTTTGGTAAATCTCATAAATTTTTTTGATATAGTAGAAGAAGAAGAGGATATAGATTTAAGGGAGATTTTATAGTTTTTTTAATCTCTATAAAATATTTTTATTCTCCAATGATTTTTACTAATATTCGTTTTTTTCTTCCCCCATCGAATTCCCCATAGATAATCCTTTCCCATGGACCAAAATCCATTTTTCCTTCTGTAATGGCAACAACTACCTCTCTTCCCATGAGCTGTCTTTTTATATGTGCATCTGCATTATCTTCTCCCACAGAGTGAAGATATACATTGTGTTTATATTTAGTAACCGGCTCGTGAGGGACTAGTTCTTCTAAAAGATCGTCAAAGTCTTGATGAAGGCCTGGTTCATCGTCATTGATAAACACAGAGGAGGTTATGTGCATGGCATTGATAAGCATCAGACCTTCCTTGATCTTGCTTTCTCTTACACATTCTTCAATTTTAGGGGTGATATTTACAAAGGCCCTTCTGGTCTTGACATTGATCCAAAGTTCCTTACGATAGCTCTTCATTGCTAAGATACCCCCTTTGAGATATGGTTTTTGTAAAAAACATTATTTATTCTTTAATATCAGGTTATTTTGTTTTATGCTAGTTTTTGAAAAAAATTAATTGATATTGATATGTGTTTTTATTTGTTAAAAAATAAACTAATTAATTATTATACCAATTTTAGTTTAGTTATAACTTTTATATATATTTAACCTTTGGCCTTCTGTTGGGTTATAATTGTGAAAGGCAAAAGGAAAAAATTAAGTCCTTTATCCCTTTAGCCCTTTGCCTTTAGCCTAAATTTCATTTGAGGACATAATCATATGAGAGTTTATATTATTCTATACCCTTTGTTTTAAATGCACAACTAAATTAGCACAGGAAAATTATCTTCAAATTAATGGAGGAACTTATGAACTTTAATATGGTAGTTTTAGTAAAGCAGGTCCCGGACACTTCAAATGTTGGTGAGAATGCAATGAAACCAGATGGAACAGTGAACAGAGAGGCCCTTCCTGCAATCATTAATCCAGAAGATTTGTGTGCCTTAGAAGAGGCCCTAAAAATAAAGGAAGAGTTGGGTGGAAATATTACTGTGGTCTCCATGGGTCCACCAAAGGCAAAAGAGGCTTTAACTCATTGTCTGTGCATGGGGGCTGACAAGGCCATATTACTTAGTGATAGAAAGTTTGCTGGATCAGACACTTTGGCCACATCATATATATTAAAAAAGGCCATAGACAAAATAAAGAGCTTTGACATTATTTTTTGTGGTAGACAGGCAATAGACGGAGATACTGCCCAGGTTGGACCTCAGGTAGCAGAAAAACTAAAGATAAATCAACTTACCTATGTGTTAAAGATAATAGAAATAACTAAGAACTCTATAATAGTAAAAAGACAGATAAGTGATGGTTATGAAATAGTAAGATCCAATCTACCTGTGCTCTTAACTATAACAAGGGAGGCAAATACCCCACGTCCTCCTTCAGTAAAAAAGAGCATGGCATACAAGTATTTAACAGACCAAATAGCTATAGAAGATCTCAAGTTATCAAAGGACATCCTTTGTACTTGGGACCACAGGGACATAGGGGCCAAGGTGGAGCTCTGTGGCTTAAAGGGGTCTGCCACAAGGGTAAAGAAGATAGAAAATGTGGTACTCAAAGCATTTGAAAAGGAAGATATAGAACCCACACCACAAGGGATTTCTAGCCTTTTAGGGAAATTAATTCAGGAGCACATTATTTAAGGGGGAATAAATGCAAAGACAAATTATGGTATATTTGGAATATAGGAAACACAAATTAGCTGAGGTCAGTTTAGAACTTTTGTCTAAGGCACACTCTCTTGCAGAGGATTTAAATGCTGAGGTAGTGGGGCTTGCAGTGGGGTATGGTCTTGATGGCTTAGATAAATTAGGGGAGAATGGGGCCCATAGGGTTATTTATATTGAACATAAAGAGCTCTCTAGTTATAGAACCCTACCTTTTGCAAAGGCTGTAATCACTGCTATAAAAAATTATAATCCCTATATAGTACTTTTTGGTGCAACCCATATTGGGAGGGACCTTGCCCCACGGGTGGCCTCAAGTCTTAGGGTAGGATTAACTGCAGATTGTACAGAGTTAAATATAGGAGAATATAAGAGTGGGAAAAATGTATATAAAGACCAATTGCTCCAAATAAGGCCAGCATGGGGTGGCAATATCATAGCGACCATTGTGTCTCCAGAATCTCTTCCTTCTATGGCAACTGTTAGGGACGGTGTTATGCCTGTCTCTAGGTCAATAAACGGGCAGAGGGCACAAGTTGAGCGTTTGGAGGTCGATATTTCAGAAAATGAACTACTAACCACTATTATTGAACAAGAATTCATAGAAAAACAGGTTGATCTAAAGGGTGCAAAGATAATTGTAGGTGCAGGTATGGGTGCTGCAAATCATAGGGCTATGGAATTGATATTTGAACTGGCTCGTTTATTAAAAGCAGAGGTTGGAGGGACGAGACCTTTAATTGATGCTGGTTTTTTGGATAGGGAAAGACAAATTGGTCAAACAGGTGTTAGTGTTAGACCCAATCTTTATATTGCATGTGGGATTTCTGGACAAATTCAGCATCAAATAGGGATTATAGATTCAAAAAGGATCATAGCAATCAACAAAGACAAGGATGCGCCTATCTTTGATATAGCCCATTATAAAATAGTCGGTGATTTAAATGAGGTCATACCCCTAATGATCAAGGGATACAAAGAAGCACTGGCAAAAAGGGAAGTGGAAGAACTCAAATTATAGTACAGATGTTTGAATAAAATTGGATGAAATTTTTGGGAGGTAAAATAGGGTGTCTAATTTTTTTAAAGATAACGAGGATATTTTATTTTTATTGGACAACATAGATATTTCAAGATTGATTTTATTAAAAGAAAAGAATTTTGAGGACAAGTCTACATATGATTATGCACCTAAAGACGTTAAAGATGCCATATCTAACTATAAATTAACGCTAGATATTTTAGGTGACATATGTGCACAGACCATAGCCCCTTATGCAAGGGAAGTGGACATTCAAGGGGCAAGGTTTATAGATGGGAAGGTAGAATATGCAGATGGTACAAAAGAGGCACTAAAAAGGTTAAAACAGGCTGAAGTCCTTGGATTTACTATCCCTAGAAGGTATGGAGGCCTGAATTTTCCAAAAACTATATATTCATTGGCCATAGAAATGGTATCTCGTGCAGACGCATCTCTTATGAATCTATTTGGGCTTCAAGAAATATCAGATACTATTTATAGGTTTGGCACACAAGAGCAGAGGGATAGATATTTACCTGGATTTTGTTCTGGAGAATTTTCTGGCGCAATGGCATTAACAGAACCAGATGCGGGATCAGATCTCCAGGCAGTAGCTCTTAAAGCAAAAGAAGGAGAGGATGGGATATGGTACCTTGATGGAGTGAAGCGGTTTATAACTAATGGGTGTGGTGATATTATATTAGTTTTGGCAAGGTCTGAAGAAAATATTAAAGGGGCAAGGGGGCTTTCGCTCTTTATATATAAAAGGGACGAAACATTAAAAATTAGACGAATAGAGGAGAAATTGGGGATACATGGCTCTCCAACCTGTGAGATTCATTTTAATAATTCCCCATCAGAACTTTTAGGTCAGAGGAAAATGGGTTTGGTTAAATATACATTTTCTCTTATGAATGGGGCAAGGTTGGCAGTTGCTGCTCAAGCAATAGGTATAGCTGAGGCTGCATACAGGGCTTCTTTAGAATATGCCAAGACTAGGTCTCAATTTGGAGTCCCTATAATAAAGTTTCCCCCAATCTATGAGTTTTTATTAAATATGAGAGTAGATATAGAGGCAGGGAGGAGACTAGTTTATCTTACTTCTAATATGGTAGATTTAAAGGAATCTTTAGAAGAAATGATAAATACCAATGGGAGTGATGCAAGACAGATAAAAGGGGAATATAAGAAGTATTCAAGATTGGCCGCCCTACTTACTCCTATGTCAAAGATATTTACCACAGAAATGGCAAATAGGGTGAGTTATAATGCTATTCAGGTCCATGGTGGAGTGGGATACACAAAGGATTTTGAGGTTGAAAGATATTATCGAGATGCAAGGATTACCAATATTTATGAGGGTACAACCCAGCTTCAAGTCAATGCAGCAATAGGTGGAGTTATAACTGGGGTAATATTTAATTTACTAAGTGAGTTAGAGTCTAATATAAAACTAAAACCATTGCTTGAAGGAGTTAGATATTTAAGGGATTCCTTGGATGAGTGTCTTGTGCATATAAAAGGATTGGAAAATACTGAGTATCAACAGTTTCATTCTAGGAGGCTAGTTGAAATGGCAACCTGGGCAGTGGTCTCTTGTTTACTGAGTAGTGACGCCTCAATCTCTAAAAAAAAGCAACAGGTAGCTGAAATCTTTATGCAAAGGGTTATTTCTAAATCTGATGAATACAAAAAATACATCTTGTCAGATTCCCAACCAATAATTATTTATAAAGATGATCTACTAGGCTAACTTAAAACTTATTTTAGGAGGGGATTATGCTGGATTTTTTGAGGAAGGCCTTTCTCGCTGGATTGGGGACAATGGTAGTTACAAGGGACAAGGTGAAGGAGATAATGGAAAGATTAGAAAAAGAAGGTAAGATAACCCTAGAAGAAGCAGATAAATTCACTAAAGAAATCGTTGAAGCTGGGGAAAAGGAATATGAAAACTATAAGGATGAGATCCAACGTGCGCTTAGCAAGATGATGGAATCCTTAGATATTGTTAAGAGAAAAGAAATAGAAGAATTAGTTTTAAAGGTCTCAAAATTAGAAGAACGGCTAGATAGATTAGAAAAAAAAGATAAAGAATAAATTATTTCAAAGGGGGCAAATAACCCCCTTTTTTAAAAATTGTATGTCACGGTGATTCCATATTCCCAGAGTTCACCTTCTGCCTTAACAGATACCCTGGCATTATCATAGGTATTATTTAGATTTACGCTTTCACCTCCAATTATCCTATCTTGCTCTGTAGTGGTATATTGGACCACCCCATCTATTTGCCATTTCCCTAGATTAAGGCCAGCACCGAGAGAGTATGTTTTTTTATCTGCATCTGGCCACATATTGTCAAATGTATCATCAGGTATAGGAGTAGGGTCATAGAAATATCCAACCCTTAGTGATAAAATGTCAGTGGCCTTCCACTCTAGGCCTAATTTTACTTGCTTTGTGTCTTTCCAGTCTCTTTTCATTCTAATTTCTTTTCCCCCCAGGGCCCTTTGAAACATTGGATCTTTTATTTCAAGCGTCTGGTTATCTACTATTGACCATTGGGTCCACACTAGGTCTGCTTCAATGGACAGTCTTGGATTTGGCACGTATCGTAGACCTAATTGCACTTGTCTTGGATGATCCACATCATCTAAGGAAACGTCTGTCTTGTATTTAGTGATACCTTGGGCAGCTAAAACAGCCTTTTCAGTATCTGAAAGGTCCTTTAATTTCAGCTCTCCATCAAAGGATGTGTCAGTCATTCCTCTATAAGTTATTCCTAAGGTTAAAGTTTTATTGATTTTATACATTATTCCTACATTAAATGAGTAATTAAAATCATCTGTTAACTCTATTTTCTCTTTTACAGTTAAAGGGAGCATTCGGTATGAATTTAAATATGTTCCTGCCTCAGACCTTCCAAGGGAAATACCAAACCCAATGGATAGCTTGTCATTTATTTTATATGCAATGGTAGGAGTGGCCACTATCCTATAGTACCATGATTCATAGCAATTGTAAGATGCAGGGTTAAGATATAGAGAAGGTGTATCATCCCAAGCAAGGTGCAGACCAAAAGGGACATAAGAGGCAATTGCGAATGTAATCCTGTCGTTGATGGGCATGGCGAATCCCATGTGTGGAGCAATTAAGAGTGGGGATTCGTCCTCAAAATCCACAGGCCCTGCCACTGTAGAACCGTTTCTTTCCACTGTGAAATTTTTTCCTTTAAGATAAGGATCAACAAAGATACTTCCTACAGAGATCTGTGGTCTTTTAATCTGAGTGAGTCCTGCGGGGTTATAATAGGTGGCATATACGTCGTCTGCATATGCAGCGTAGGCACCTCCTAAGGCAGTGGCTTTTGCTCCTATACCAAATGTGTCAACATTACCACTAAAGGCCAAAGAAGGTAGGAACAAGAAAAGGGTAGCTATGATTAGCCAAAGTTTTTTCATGATGTACTTCCTCCTTAATTATTATAGAGATAGTCCTGGATAAAATTATTTACTGTATCATATGCCCAATCAAGATTATTGGTATCCAGATAGTCCTGGGCCTCAGGGTAGTATTCTGGATGCACACCAAGTAATATACCATGGGTTATCCAATTTTTGTCTCCATCTCCCTTAAACATGAACCACTTATTAAATTCTATTGGTGTACTAGATGCTGGGGTGATTAGCTCATATTGATTAAAACCAAGGGTATTTGCCAATATCTGGTTGGATATATTGGGAACAACTGTGTCCATGTATGAATTTTGTAACATGGTCTTGGTCTTTATGGTATTTTGTGCAAGATATACTGGATCTGAGGGATCTAATAGGAGTTGTAATATCCCTAGTGTTACAAAGTATTGTGTATTATTTTTAGTAAGCCCTAAACTATCTACCAATCCTTGGATTAGTGCATTTTTAGCCTGGTCCACTATAGCAGCAAAATTCGCACCTCCAACATTTAAGACTATCTTGTCTATTATGTTGCTATTTAATGAAGTTGCCACAGAACCAGTAATTGAGCCCATTGACTGACCTACAAAATATATGTGAGTAGGTGTATCTTTTGTCCCGTCTCCATTTATATCAAATTTTCCATCGTGTAAGAGATTTAAAAATAGACCTATGTCAAAATAGGATTGATATAGATTTATCCTATCCTGACCAATATTTGATGTGAGGTATTTAGCTCCTGATTTTGCAGGGTCAGCACTCCTTGCCCCATGTTCAGGTAGGTCCATGGCTATTATGGGCATATTGCTTAATTTTTGAGCAAGATAATAAGCTGCCTCTTTTTTGCTCCCTAGCCCATGTTGAAAAACTACCACTGAATCAGAGTACAAATTTCCATTATAAATTATATATGGGACATTGATTGGGGTAGGGGAAGGGTTTTTTAAACTCGTTACATCAAAGGAAGTAAAATCAGTACCATTTACCTGGGATAGTCCCTTAAGTAAGGCTATAGCACTATTTATTTGATAATATTCACTTGTTGCATTTGACAAAGAAAGACCTTGAATAGTTTGCTTAGATGCACTTAAGAAGTTTTCCAAGGTGGCATTTTGTTGGATAGCAGCTTGTATCAGACCAAAGTCATGGAGATTTAAGGTCTTGGACGCAGTGGTAAAGGTAAATAATTCTAATATATCGTCTCTAGTTAGATTAAATGCACTAAGTAGTGTAAAAATAGGGGAATAAGCCTCTCTAAGTGGTTCTAGGGATTTCAAATCTTCTGAGGTAAGAGGAGATGTAGATTTTAAAAAGTCAAAAAGCGTACTAGATATTAAATCATTTCCAGTTGCTAATTTAATACCTGATTTTAATATTACAAGATATTGTTCACCAGGGTCCAATGGCTTGGTGGGGAATATCTTTATATAATTATTGTCTTGGATCACCCTTATATTGTCTATATCAATGTTCTCTAGGTCTAGTGAATTTACAAGATTTTTTTGTTGTGTGGTAGTGAGATTAGACAACTGAGCTATGATATCTGCCAAATTAGTACTAGCTGGAGTAAGCCCCATATTAGCCAGTGCTTGATAAATAGCCCCTGCAAGCACGGAGGTTTTTACTAGGATTACATTATTTTCTAGTGTGGTGGAATTTAAAGAATCAGAGGTACTAATAGGGATAGCAATAGGGGCATTGGGACTTAGTCCTTTAACTTGTAATTGATCTATAGCAGAGTACAGTGCATTTTGAGATAGATCTGTTGAATTAGTGGGAAGTATTACGGTCCCATTAGTAGCTGTCCATAAGATATCATTTGGAACTGGAACAATCTCATCTGTGGGATCAAAAACCACAAATGCACTGGAATACAAGGTTGGGGATACTTTAGATAATACATCTGTTTCTTTAACAGTACCCTGTCCAATATTGTTAAATATTTCTCGAATACTAGATGTTAAGGCAGAAATGGTTCCATTTACTCCCAAGGCAGTCCTTGTTCCATTGTCTATGGCATCAATTGTTTCATTGTCATCCTCAAGGTCTACTTTTTGCAAATTTTTTGCTATGGTGGCTAAGACAAGCATCTGTTTTTCAGGATTCAATTGAAGCTGATTTTTTAAATTATAGAGCAGGGCTTCAATACCAAGGGATAGTTTTAATATGCTTGACTCAACACCCTTATCTCTAGCCACATCTACATCATAACTTGACCCCAAGGCCTCGATTTTGTCTTGGAGATCTGGATCTAAGGCAACTAAGGTGGTCAAGGGGGTGATGTTTTTTGCATTTGGGGGTGCGAGTAAGGTAAGTGCTGGAGCTCCAGTAGATTTTACCACCCCTCCTTGGGTACACAAGAGCCCTGAATGGTCGTCTGGAATGGCTAAAGAGAAGTGTCCATTCTCATCTGTAGTAGTTGATAATTCCCCTGGATCACACATGCGATTTTCATTTTCATCTAGACAAACAGTAGCATTTGCTACATATCCCTGGATAACCCTTCCAGATACAGCAGTGGATGTGCTGTTATTCCCACTACCAGCACATCCTATAATGGATAGAAAGAAAAAAACACCATAAATCAATAAAAGATTATGGAACTTTCTCATAGGGGGCATCCTCCTTAACGTTTGGTTAGAATGTAAGTTTAAAAGTTAAAAGTTTTGATAATATAAATAAAATAGGTTATAGATGTCAAGAAAGGTTTTAATTTTAAATGGGTTAGTATTATAATGTGATCATTGTTTATTTAAAATTAGATAAGCTATTGAAGAGGGATAAAATAGTTGTCCTTTATTTTTTGTGGAGTAGGACTATTTCTTAAATAATTTTAGGATCATTACGCCCTCTTGTATTTTAAATGCAATACAGAGGAAGAGGTAAACAAGGCCAATGACTGGTATGATGAGAATGGAGAGTATTTCATGGGATGAGACAAGGTTACATATATACAATATTAGGACACTTAGTCCAAAAAAGAAAAAGAGTTTTTTTTCAAGATCTATCCACGAACCAATTTTTTTGTACAGCATTATACATAATAGTATTACATTGATCCAAGATGATATGGACACTGCAATGGCAAGTCCAAAGTATGAAAGATATCTCATTAGGATGAGACCCAAAATGAGGTTAACAAAGAGACATATAGTTGCTATTATTGCTGGAGACTTAGTGTCTTTTAAAGAATATAGGGAAGAGACCAGTGTCCTGACCAGACTGAATGCAGGGAGCCCAATTCCGTATCCTATAAGGCATAGGGCAGTTGCATGTACACTTGTTTCATTAAAAGCCCCCCTATGGAACAAGATCTTTACTATTGGAGTAGAAAGTCCAATTAGTCCAGCAGTTGCTGGTAAACAAATAAAAAGTATTAAATACAAACTTTGGTTAAGGGTATTTTTAAATTTTTTCATATCCATTTTTGAGGCTAGGGCCGAGAGGTCAGGGAGTGCAGCTACACTTACTGCTACTCCAAAGACCCCTAATGGGAATTGTACAAGCCTGTCTGCATAATATAAATATGATATGGCTCCACTTTTTAAAAAGGATGCAAGGACAGTGTTTAATATTATATTTATTTGATAGACTGCTGCACCAAATATAGATGGGACCATTAGTTTAAAAAGGAGTTTGATTCCCTTGTGTCTGAGGTTTATCTCTCCTGTCCATGAAAAACTTAATTTTTTCAAAGGGGGTTGTTGGAGTAAGAGTTGTCCAATTCCAGCAACCAATACCCCATATGACAGGGCTATAGGAATATTCATCTTAAAATATTTAGCAAGTAGGGCAGAGGAAATAAGCACAATATTTAATACACATGGGGCAAGGGCTGGAGCTGCAAAATGTCCCAAGGAATTTAATATGCCCATACACAGGGCCACAGAAGAAATAAATATTATATATGGAAAACATATTCTAATTAATTTAACAGTAAAGGTAAATATCTCAGGTCTATGTTCAAATCCAGGGGCCACTATGTATGTAATATAGGGAGCAAATATTATTGCGAATAATGTTAGTAAGATAAGGATACCTACAAGCCAATAAAATGTGGACCTAGCAAAGCAAAATGCAGACTGCCTTCCTTCTTTGGTCTGTATATTTTTGAAAATAGGGACAAATGCCATTGTGAGAGAGCCCTCGGCAAATAAGCGTCTTAGTAAGTTTGGTACCCTAAAGGCCACAAAAAATACATCTGCCATTGGACCAGCCCCAAGGGTATAGGCAATGACCATATCCCTTATAAAACCAAGTATCCTGCTAAGTAAGGTGGCACCAGCAATTATAGAAGTATTTTTTAATAATTTGGACATAAAAGATTATATAGGGCTTTTTGTTGTTATTTAAACCAATAGATTTCATTTAGGCCCTAAATTGTATTGCGGTCTTGAAAAATTTTCACTACCATAAAAAATATAGGGAAAAAGGTAAACCTAAATCTAGTAGTCCTTAGAGGAGTAGTTTATATGAGCAATGGAGAGTCAAGATTTTGGTATAAATCTATCTTTGTACCTACTCATCTTAAGCGCATGATTTTTTTTCTTACATTGGATATTCTTTTTATCATAATATCTCTTTATTTGGCTTTTTCACTTAGATTTGATTTTAATATTCCTGATTATTATTATTCTGCATTTATAAGAAGTCTACCTTTATTTATTGTAATTAAAATTATTTGTTTTTATGTATTTAAATTATATAATATAACCTGGAAATATGTCAGTATAGATGACTTAATTAATACGATTAAAGGTGTAGTTATATCTGAAGCAATTGTTATGTTTTCTATATTAAATTTATTATCATTTCATATAATAACATTTAAATGGTATCCACGTAGTATATTTA
>JALWFY010000174.1 GCA_027013815.1 Desulfohalobiaceae bacterium
AGTTAATATAGAAATATTCCTTTAAATAATCATGAGGAAAAAAAAATATAACTTTTTTTTCCTCATGATTATACTCCCAAGAAATATTTTGAATAATATTATTATCTAATACTTTTTTTAGATAGTTATTTATTTCATTTTCAATTGTCATGATAATAAGAGATTTTTTATTTTGGGTAAGATTAATTCAATAGACTCATTGAATTTAATGTCTGTTATATCGTAATAGTAGGTAGGTCCCAAATTTATCTCAATTACCTTTCCTCCATTTTTTTTAATGGTTCTTGGGATTGTATTAGCTGGAGCCACTTCACCGGAAGTTCCAGCTATGATTATAAGATCACACTGTTTTATGAGTTCATTGCTCTTGGTTATTGCAATAGTAGGTATTGATTCTCCAAAAAATACAACATCTGGTCTGATGATTCCTCCACAATCACATTTTGGAGGAATTTGGGATTCTACTATCTGTTTTATCTGATTCTTTGAATATTTTTTTTCACAAGAAACACAATAGAATTTTTCAAAATTACCATGATACTCAACTACATTCTTTGATCCTGCCCTTTGATGTAAATTGTCTACATTTTGAGTTATAATTCCCATGAGTTTATTATTTTCTTCTAATTCTGCCAAAGCATAATGTGCGGGATTTGGTTTTGAATTTTCTAATAACTCTAGGGTCTCTATTAAAAATTTCCATACCTCTTTTGGGTTATTGTAAATTGCTTCTGCAGTAGCTACTTTCATTGGGTCATATTTTGTCCAAAGTCCTCCTGGACTCCTAAAGTCTGGGATACCACTAGGAACAGATATACCTGCCCCAGTAAAGGCAATTGGGAATTTTGCATTCATCCATATATCCATAGCTCTTAGTAAATTATCCTTCATGATTGCCTCCAAAAAAATTATGATACACGCGCTATTGCAAAAATTGATAAAAGATTATAGATAACTTTTATATCATGTAACTTTTATTATCGCAAGTTGTTAACTTGTTGAAATTTATTATTTAATTCTATTAGGTATGTGAATAAAAATGTATATAAGAGCAACACTATAATCTTAAAAAAATCAAAAATAAATGGATAATTTTCTTAGATTAAATACTTTTAATAAAGATTCAGTAAAAGTATTATTAATTGGAAAATGGGTACTCAGTAGTTTAGATGAGATATTAAAAGAAATAAGATCTCTAAGACTAGAGGATTATACCCATATTTTTTTTGATTTATCAGGGGTTATGGGTTTAGATGTATCTGGAGCCTATGTTTTTAAATCTTTAGTAGAAGGGCTAAGAAAACAAAAAAAACATGTTGAAATTTATAACATCAGTAATAATTATCTGAACTTATTAGAGTTGATCCAAAATAATCAAACAGAGTTAGATTCAGAGTTAAAAAATAATAAATTAATTTTTCTTTTAAAAATAGGTGAGCATTTTTATAATTTATTAGGTGATATAGTATTTTTTTTGTCATTTTTTGGAGAGATTTGTCTCACCTTTTTTAGATTATTAATCAAACCAAAAAAGATTAGATGGAAAGAGGTATTATATGAAATAGAAAATACTGGAGTATATGCAGTTCCAATTGTGGCCCTAGTTGCAGTATTATCTGGTATAGTTATTTCATATCAAGGTGCTGCTCAGTTAAGCAAGTTTGGAGCCAATATTTTTATAGTAGATTTAATAGGGCTTTCCATAGCCAGAGAGATGTCTCCTTTATTGACATCAATAATGGTTGCTGGAAGATCCGGTTCCTCTTATACTGCGAGAATAGGTTCAATGATCTTGAATGACGAAATCGATGCATTGCGTACTATAGGTATATCTCCAATTGAGTTACTTGTTATGCCAAAATTT
The DNA here is from genome assembly GCA_027013815.1 of Desulfohalobiaceae bacterium. GTDB lineage: Bacteria > Desulfobacterota > Desulfovibrionia > Desulfovibrionales > Desulfothermaceae > Desulfothermus. The sequence goes on from JALWFY010000174.1 coordinate 1,865, forward strand.
TTTGCTATGATAATATGTCTTCCATTGCTTATATTTGTCGCAGATATTGTGGGCATTGGAGGTGGATTATTTATTTCTCACATGCTTCTAAATTTAAATTTTCATACATTAATATTTAGGTTAAAATCTAGTTTATCTATTACATCATTTTTAATTGGAATTTTGAAAGGTCCAATATTTGCTATACCAATTGTATTTATATCTTGTTTTAGAGGTTTTCATGTTAAAAATAGTTCTGAAGAGTTAGGAAAATATACTACTATGAGTGTAGTCAATACAATATTTTTTGTAATTATTTTAGATGCATTATTATCTATAATTTTTCAGAAGATTGGTATATGAATAGAATTATAGAAGTAAAAGATTTATCTACAATTATAAAAGGAAAAAAAATACATAATAATTTAAATTTACATGTTAATAAAGGTGAGATCTATGCTATAGTTGGTGGTAGTGGTTCAGGAAAAACAGTACTTTTAAGAGAAATGATTTTATTAATGAAACCAACGTCAGGTTCAATAAATATATTAGGTGTGGATATATCGAAAACTAATCATAATGAAATATCAAAAATAAATAAAAAAATTGGGGTATTATTTCAAACTGGGGGACTTATCTCTTCATTAAATGTTATACAAAATGTATCTCTTCCATTAAAGGAAAACACAAATCTTCCAAAGGATATTATTGATGATTTATGTGTCATAAAGTTATCACTTGCAAATTTTCCTATGGATTCAGTTTATCTGTACCCAAGTGAACTCAGCGGTGGAATGGTAAAAAGGGCCTCACTTGCAAGGGCACTTATTATGGATCCAGAAATATTGTTTTTAGATGAGCCAACTTCAGGGTTAGATCCAGTATCTTCTGTTTTTTTTAACAATACTATTAAGAAGCTTAGAGACTTATTGGGAATAACAATTATTCTAATTACCCATGACCTTTTAACCATTAATTCTATTGTGGACAGGATGTTGGTGATTTTAAATGGAGAGAAATTAGCAGAGGGTACTGTTTTAGAAGTGTCCAAGACTGATCACCCTTGGATAAAGAATTATTTTCATGCAGGAGGTATATAGATGTGGAAAGAGACTTAAACTATATATTAATTGGCTTATTTGTTATATTATTGTGTATTTTATTAATTATATCTATTTTGTGGCTAAGTAGTATAAAATATAAGCAGGAATATAAATATTATAAGATAAGATTTAAAGAGTCTGTTTCAGGATTAAGTATAGGCTCTCCTGTAAAATATAAAGGTATTAAGATTGGATCTGTCGATAAATTATATATAGATAAAGATGATCCTAATATAATAAATGTAATAGTAAAGATTGAAAAAGATGTTCCAATAAAGGTAGATGCAAGGGCTTCTTTGGCTTATCAAGGTATAACTGGTCTAGCGCATATAGAAATTAAAGGTGGATCACGTACATCAAAGGATTTAGAGTCTATAGGTAATGGTAAATATCCAGAAATTAAAACTGAGCCCTCTATAATAACTAGGCTAGATACTACATTGACTATACTTAGTAATCAGGCTCAACATCTTGTATCTAATTTAAATTATTTACTTTCAAAGAATAATATAAATAAATTAATGGAAACTATTGATAATATAAATAAAATAATAAAAACTATAGCAAATAGGGATGAAGATATATCTAAGACTATAATTTCTATAAAATATGCAAGTTCAAATCTACCTAAACTTATATTATCTACAAATGAAAATATAGAAAAAATATCTAATAATATAAATAAAATTTTATATAAAGTTAATATTGATGAAGAAAATCTTAATAATCTTATTAAATCAAAGATTAATCTGTTGAGTTCAAGCTCAAATGATTCTATAAAAGAGCTAAAGTTATCTCTTGTTCAGTTACAAAATGTCTTAAAAAAACTTGATTCATTTATAGAATCTATAGAGGATAGGCCTTCAAAACTTTTATTAGATAATATGTTAGTAAAGCCAGGACCAGGGGAATAATTATGTTTAAAAGAATATCTATAGTAATATTCTTAGTTTTTTTTAATTCATGTTCTTTTTTAACACAAAAAAATTATGTTTATTATTATCTAGAACCTAAAATTTCAGATTCTAATTTAAAAAATAATATTTTGATCCAATTAGATGATGTTGAGGTATCCAAGCCTTTTGATAGACGAGACATATATTATTCTTTAAAGCCATTATCATTGCAATTTTATGTTTATCACAAATGGGCAGTTCCTATTAGAGAGATATTATATTCAATCATGATTAATAATTTTAATGAAAATAATTCTATTGTTTTTAAGGGTAATTTAATAAAAAAACAAAAAAGATCATACCATATGAAGGTCAGGGTTATTAAACTTTTACATCAATTTAAAGGAAATAAATCTTTTGCATTAGTTGAAATAAAATTTTTATTATATAAAGATAATAGATTAATTAACTCTAAAATATATAATATAAAAAAGTTGTGTCCAAGTAATACACCTTATGGTGCTGTCTTGGGTTTTAATGAGGATTTTTCCATTATATTTAGAGACCTTAGTCATTTTATATTAACCAGTTTAAAAAGTTCACCTTAATACCTGTTAGTTATTGCCTAAAATTATATTTCTATAAGGCTTAAAATATAATCTGATTTTAATATTATAGGCATGGTTTATCATGAAATATAAGACAAACCATGCCTTTGTTTACCTTTAATCTTGCTTAAGTTCTTCTGTGAGTCTTTTTAGCTCATCTGCTTGATTACCTAATTTGTTTATTACTATCATTGAATTTTCCATTGCCTCTACAGTGAGTTCAGATAGATTTCCAACTTCTTCCAATGATCTAGTTATCTGTTCACTTGCAGATGATTGTTCTTCCGCTGCTGTAGCTATATTTCTAACTTGCTCTGCACTATCTTGAGCCAATGTCAATATTTTATTTAAAACATCTCCTGAATTATTGGCATGTTTTGATGCCTCTTCAATTGCATTTAGTGCCCTTTGTACCCCTTCATTGCTTTGTCTTGTGGCAGTTTGTATATTTGATATATTCTCTTCTACTTGTTTTGTTGCATTCATGGTCTTTTCTGCCAATTTTCTAACTTCATCTGCTACCACAGCAAAGCCCCGTCCTGCATCTCCTGCCCTGGCTGCTTCTATTGCAGCGTTTAATGCTAGGAGATTTGTCTGGTCCGCTATATCGTTTATTACATCTATAATTTCACCAATAGAGTCAGCTTGTTCAGTCAATTCATTCATTTTATTAGCTAGTTCCAGACTTGCGTCTTTGACCTTTTGAATTTCTTTTATAGTACGTTCAACTACTTCATATCCTTTAGTTGCGCTACTACTTGTGTTATCTGTATTTTCAGCGGCTGATGCTGCATTTTTAGCAACTTCTAATACAGTAGCATTCATCTCTTGCATTGCAGTAGCAGCTTCAGCTACCCTAGATTTTTGCTCATTCATCTTATTATTTACATCTTCTATATGAAATTGCACTTCTTCTGAACTTTGAGTTAATTCAAGAACTACTTCTTCTAATTTTTTAATTGCAAGAAGTAGTTTATTTGCTTTTTCTTCTGCATCTTTTTGTGCCTGTTCAGCTATTTCCTGTGCCTCCTTGGCCTTACTTGCAATCTCCATGGCCTTTTTGCTATTTTCTTCAGCTTCTTTTATCTTTGTCTTTAAGTTTATTACCATTTTTTCAATTGACTGTTTTAGGATATTAAGTTCAGCACTAAACCTATCTTTTAAAGTAAGGTCTAAGTTTCCTTCTGACACAGCGGTTGCAAAATTTACCAATTTATTCATTGGGTCTTTTAAACTATTTTTTAAGTATATATATAATGATATTAATATAATAAGAAATAATATTGTACTAACAATGGATGAGGTAATAAAAACACTTTTCATATTTTGCTGGACATTTTTTTTCCAATCAGCCTGCGCCCTTAATAATTCATCCATATATTCGCCCATTCCTACTATCCAACCCCATGGTTTAAATAGTTTTACATATGAGAGTTTTTCAAAACTACCTTTTTCTCCTTTTTTACCCCAGTAATATGTTACAAATCCTTCACCATATTTTTTACACACATCTACCATGGCCAACATCATTTTTTTTCCATTTTTATCCTTTAGGTCTCCAACATATCTACCTCTTAGTTTTTCTGATGGATGAACTAACATTATAGGTCTCATATTATTGATCCAAAAATAATTTCCTCCTGATAATCTTATCTTTCCAATTTCTTCCATTGCCTTTATTTTCATCTGCGCAGTAATATCATCAATCCACTCTCCTGTACCAATTATCCAATTCATCTGTGGAATTAATTTTACATAGGAAATCTTTAATGAAGCCCTATTATGGCCTGGTTTTGGCCAATAATAATCCACCATCCCTTCCCCTTTTTCCCTACAAATATCAATCATCTCTTTAAATAAATATTTTCCTTTTTTGTCTTTAAAATCCAATGCAACTTTGCCCTCTAATTGAGGCTTAATAGGATTTAATATGATTTTACCTTTGGTATCCAATATAAATATATAATTTTTATTATAGCCAAATCTCTGATTTCTAATTATTTCCTTAATTTCCTTGGGAATTATATTTTTATTTTTAAGTTCAAGTATTTCTGAACTAACTAAGTCAATAATTTTTTTTAATTCTAGTGTCTTTGCTTGTTTCAATGACTCTATATCTTTTGATTGTTCATAATAATTTTTAATAATATTATAGGCGACATTAACTATATCTTTCAACTTTGTTTGCTTATTTTTTATATCATATGAAGTGAATTTTTTTATAGAATTATTACATAATATAGACATCTTCCATTTAAATATCCCTATAGTAAATATAAATTCTAGTATTAGGGCAATTATCGTAAAAATAAGTATCCTATTGATTATAGATTTGTTCATTTAGGTTCCCTCCTTTTATCAAGGTTAAAACACATAAACACATAGTTTTTTATAGTTAAAAACTTTTTCTTAAAATTTACAGAAAAAATACAAATTATGATTATAGATATAATATTAGTTAATACAAACTTATCTTTAGATATAATATTTTGTTTTTACGTATATTTTAAAATTTATAATGTCAACTAGTTAAAAAAAATGGACACAAAAAAATAGATGAAAAGGCTTTAAGTGGATAGGTTAGGAATGTTAATATAAAAAACGACTGTTTTTTTTAGATAGGAAGGAATATTGTTGAGAAGTGCCAGCCAGATGGATATCTGGCTGGCTAAATTTGATCTATTTTATTAATTGTTTCTACAATTTCTTTGATTTTATATGATGGAATTATAAATTTATATGGGACAAGATTTGATTTACCTATATATTTTATTGTATTTTTTTTATTTTTTTTCTCTATAAT
>JALWFY010000175.1 GCA_027013815.1 Desulfohalobiaceae bacterium
TTATTTTTTCTTCAAGATCAATCAATTCCTCAATTGTCAAATGTGATAAATCTTTCTCTACATCGTTTAATGAGAACGCTCCCATAATAATTCTCCATTTAATTTTTTATTGTGTCATCTAACGTCTTGGGTCAGTGGCTGGCATGGAGCGCTAGCGGAATGCCAGTCCACTGCACCCAATTGTTGGACGAAGCCGCTAGAAGCGGCAGGCATTTTTAAAAATATTACAATGCATAATTAATATTTGCAACCTAGAATTTCTGTAATAAGAGATATTGTAAGGAGAATGTTTTGTCTTAAATTAATATTACTAAAAGGAGTTTGCAATGAACATTACTATGCCTAAGGATCCAAAATTTAATGAGTATTATCAAAAACATGTAAAGTTACTGAAACTTAACGGTTTTCGTCCAAAGACCATTGATGCATATTCAAGGGCAATTAGGCGAATTGGCAATTATTTTGACTGTAAGATTCATAACCTATCGTGTGATCAGTTACTTAAATATTTCAATGATCTCCTGGATAAATTGTCATGGAGCGCAGTAAAGCTTGATTTGTATGGGCTTAGATTTTTTTACTCCATGGTATTGAAAAAAACATGGAAAGACATTCCATTGATAAAACCTCCTAGAACATCCAGGATCCCTGATATACTATCCCTTGAAGAGGTTAAACGGTTAGTAGATGCAACCAATAGGATAAGCTACAGAGTTTTCTTTTTTACAGTGTATAGTTTAGGGCTTCGTTTAGGTGAAGGCATTTGGCTTAAAGTAGGTGATATTGACTCTGTGAACATGCGGGTTCATGTTAGAGATGCCAAAGGCAGAAAAGACAGACTTGTTCCTTTGCCAGAAAACACCCTGAATGTGCTTAGAAGATTCTGGAGACTTCACAAGCATCCTAGTTTTATCTTTCCAAGTCGTAAAAGGGGACTAAAAAATGCTCATCTTGTTGAGCTGCCATTGGACAGATCAGGCATCCAAACTGCCATGAAGGCGGTTGTGGGAATGCTTGGCATTAAAAAAAAGATTTCCTGCCACTCTCTACGCCACAGCTATGCCACACATATGCTGGAGGCAGGGGTAGATCTTGTTGAATTACAGAAAATCCTTGGTCATGTGAGCATACTCACCACATCCAAATATACCCACCTTACCACCAAAACTGGAACTAATGCCAAAAGGGCTGCAAACTTCCTCATTGATTCCCTTAAAATTAGATGGGGAGGTGTAAGATGATTACCCTTGCCTCTATTATAACCCAGTTCAAGGATCCTTTTTTAAAAAAGTACAAAGACTTTGTCCTTCCAATAAAAGGGCATTACAGGCCATGGAACACTGTAGAGACATCCACGGCCCTCACATGATGGCACATTGTTCAGATCCTGAATGTTCCCATGTTACTTACATTCCACACTCCTGTGGACACAGAAGCTGTCCACACTGCCAAAATTATGAAAGTCAACAGTGGATCCAAAAGCAATTGAAAAAAAGGTTGCCTACCACATACTGGCTCATTACTTTTACACTTCCGTCTCAATTAAGAGATATGGCATGGAAAAATCAAAAAATTATCTACTCCATTATGTTTGCATGTGTTCAGGACACCTTAAAAACCTTTGTCAAAAATGACAAAAAACTAGGTGGAGTAGCAGGACTGGAAGCCATACTCCATACCCACTCTCGTAACCTAAACTATCATCCACACATACATGTGATTATGCCTGGGGCAAGTATTGATAAAAATACCAGACTATGGCGCACAAAGTCTCAAGACTATCTTTTTAATAAAAATGCCCTTGCCAAGGTCTTCAGGGCAAAGCTCCTCCAAGCTATAGTAGATGCAAAACTCTCTTTACCCAAAAACTGCAAAGAAAAATGGATTGTACACTGTAAAAATGTAGGTAGTGGGGAAAAGGCCATGATCTATCTTGGCACATACCTCTATAGAGGAGTTATCAGTGAAAAGAATATCCTGGAATGCAAAAATGGATTGGTCACCTTTAGATATCTCAATGCCAAAACCAACAAATACATGGCCAAAACAGTCTCAGGGGAACACTTCCTCTATCTTTTAATGCTCCACATACTCCCAAAAGGTTTCAGAAGAACAAGAAGTTATGGCTTTTTACACCCTTGCAGCAAAAAACTGATCCGTATCCTCCAACTGATCTTCCATGTGAATCCATTCGTCTCCCGAGTTTGACAGTTTAAGGAGTTTTCGGAGGTTTTGAGGGGGGGTTTTGGGATATAAGTTTAATGATATTGGGCAGTTAATTTTTTTTGTTTAAAATTTTGTGGTCCCAACTATTTAAAATA
>JALWFY010000176.1 GCA_027013815.1 Desulfohalobiaceae bacterium
TATACCTGGAAGAAAAATAGACATTTTTTGATTGATACTCCAGGTGATTCAAATTTTCAGGGAGAACTCCCTTATCAACTAGTGGCAGCAGATGGGATTTTATATGTGTTGGATGCCACAGATGGGGTCAAGCCACAGGACAAAAAATTATGGAAAGAGGTTCAAGAATTTTCACTCCCTACAATAGTAGTGGTAAATAAGATGGATAGGGAGAGGGCGGATTTTGACAAGGCCTTAAAAGGTGTTCGGGACATTTTAAAGGCCAAGCCGTTGGTAAAATATTTTCCCATAGGCGCAGAGGCGGATTTTAAAGGTGTGGTAGATGTCTTAGAAAGAAAGGCTTACTTCTTTAAAGATGATGGTAAATTAGAAGCTGGAGACATACCTGAAGACATTGCTGATAAAATAGAAGAGCTCTATGAATATTCAGTTGAGAATATAGCAGAAAGTGACGAAGAACTCATGGAAAAATATTTAGAAGAAGGGGAACTAAGTAGCGAAGAGATCTTATCAGGGGTGAAAAAAGGTGTATTAGCAGGAGAGTTAGTCCCTGTGTGTGCTGTTTCATCCCTTGAAAATAAGGGCGGAGAGTTGCTCCTTAGTATGGTCCAAGATATGTTACCATCTCCTCTTGAGAGAGGTCCATGGAAGGGACTAAATGATGAAAAACGTACCTCTTCACCAGATGAGCCACTGGCCTGTTTTGTATTTAAGACCATTACAACTCCCTTTGGGGGGTTACTCAGTATGATAAGGGTCTTATCTGGTAAACTCTCCTCAGATATGCAGGTATACAACCCTGAAAAGAGTACAAAAGAAAAACTTGGGCAACTTCAGTTTGTAACTGGGAAAAAGATGGAACCCTGTAAGGAAGAGGTTGGTCCAGGGGCCATTGTTGCTGTGGCCAAGCTCAAGTCCACCCAAACAGGGGATACTATTTGTGATGAAAAAAATCCCTTTGTTTTAGATAAACCAAAACTACCACCCCAGGTCCTGTCCTATGCAATAAGTGGAGAAAACAAGGGCGAAGAAGACAAGATGATGGCTGCAGTGCAAAAGCTCCTAGAAGAAGATACAAGTTTAAAGGTAGAACATAGCGAAGAAACAAAAGAAATTTTATTATCAGGTATGGGGCAACTCCATATTGAGATGGCAGTGGAAAAGATAAAGAGGCGCAGCAAAGTAGGGGTTAAATTGAAAGAGCCAAAGATCCCTTATAAAGAGGCCATAAAAGGTAAGGCAGAGGCCCACGGTAGGTATAAAAAACAGACAGGTGGTAGGGGACAGTTTGGGGATTGTTGGATCAGGATATCTCCTTTGCCCAGGGGTGAAGGATATCAATTTGAAAATCAGATCGTTGGTGGAGCAATACCAAAACAGTTTATCCCAGCAGTTGATCAGGGTATTCAAGAGGCTGCTAAAAGGGGAGTTTTGGCAGGATATCCAGTTGTGGATTTTAAGGTGGAATTATATGATGGGTCATATCATAGTGTTGACTCCTCAGAGCTTGCATTTAAGATCGCAGGTTCTTTTGCCTTTAAAGAGGCAGCTGAAAAGGCGGGTATAGTCTTATTGGAGCCTATAATGAAGATGACTATTACTGTGCCAGAAGAGTTCATGGGAGACATTATAGGAGACTTATCTAGCAGGAGGGGAAAGGTCTTGGGATATGAGTCTCAAGATGGAATAGCTGAAATCCATGCCCATGTGCCCATGGCAGAGGTGTTAAAGTATGCACCAGATATGAGGTCAATGACCGGGGGCCAAGGGACCTTTACCATGGAGTTTGACCATTATGAGGAATGTCCTCCTAATATCCAAGAAAAGGTGATTGAAGAGGCAAAGGCAGAAAAAGAGGCATAATTTAAATATAGGTGAGGGAGAATTACCTGCTCAGTATATGGACGACTATTCTGGGCAGGTAATTATTTTTTAGGCCCAAAGACCTTTTTTAACAGTCTGGTAGTCTGCAATGCTGGATCCTTCCTGATTTTAGATTCTTCCTGAGCAATATAATAAAATATCCCATCTAGTATTTTTTCAAGGGTATAATCTGTGAGATACTTTTTTATGTCAGGGACAAAGGGTAGATTTTTGTATTGCCCAATGACCTGTTCATAGGCATTAATGGCACCTACTTGGGTCAAGGTGTTTTCTACCAAAGGTCTCATCTCTTTTTTTAGTTCAAAGGACATCTTTTTTTTGAAATATCTTGTGGCAGAATCCTTAGGTCCTTTATAAATTTTTTTTATGTCTTCAAAGGTCATTTCCTTGATTGCCTGGAGAAATAGTTTTTTTGCCTTTGGAGTAGCCACCTCT
>JALWFY010000177.1 GCA_027013815.1 Desulfohalobiaceae bacterium
GGAACCTTTAAAATTCGATTTTGCCGGATGTTATTCCAGAAGAATAAATCAAGAACACAGGCTGATTTATATGGTTGATGATAATGAAATAATAATTATTGCCAGCAAATATCATTACCAGTAATATTTTTCATAATACACCAATAACAAATACACCAATAACCAATATACCAATACACCAACAACCAATATACCAATTTTTCAAATATTATGCTATAATTAATCAGAGCGTTAAAAGGATTTAAAATGAAAAAGTTAATATTTTTATTAAGTTTATTTGTTTTGTCATTTGCAACGATATATAATAGAGGTTATATTGATTTTAAAAAAATAGTTGAAAAAAACATTGCCGGGAATATAGAAACAATAGGTAATACAGTCGAGTGTGTTACAGGTTTGAAATTTGCAAGATCTTTGGATGATATTAATAATGCTTCTTGTTCTAATAATTTATATCAGAATGATAATAATTATTTAATAAAATATATAAATGTATTGGACCATAATTCTTCGATATTTAATTCATCTACTGCTGTTTTAAAATTTCCTTCAACTTATAAAAAAATCGTATGGGCTGCACTTTTTTGGCAAGGACATATTAATAATTATTCTTATCAGTTTAGTTTTACAAATAGAAGAAATATATATGGATATGATAAATATTATGATGATCAATATTATGAAAATGGGCATATTTATGTATACGAATATATAAATAGATATGGAAATCCTTATTATCATATTTCAAATGATTTACCGAATAATGATTATAAAAACGGAATAAAACAAACAAGCGCAAATGAAGTAAAACTGTTTATAAACAATATTCCTTACGATATTGAAGCTAATGAAGTTGATTACAAAAGTAATAAAAGATATTTTTGGAATGATAAAAAACATAAATGGCTCAAAAAATATGGGGTAAAATATTCTGCTTATGCGGTATTGCCTCAAAATATTATCAATAAAATGAATAATTTATCCGCTAATAATTCAGAAGTCAATATAACAGTAGGCAATGTTTTTACAACATTGGGTTTAGATGAAAGATTAGGAAACTATGGAGCTTGGTCATTAGTGGTTATTTATCAGGAAATTCCAAAAGTTACTAATTATAGAAGTAATATTGTTTATTATGGATTTAAGGTTTTTAATAAAGTAGGTCAAAAAATTAATATTCCTATAACAGGGTTGGTTCTACCTAAATATGGAAATGTAAGTTCAATACTGTCAGTTTTTAGTGGGGAAGGGGATTATATATATGCAGGAGATAAAGATAATCCGGAGAGTATTAGAATAAACGACGAATTTTTAGAAGAAAATTTAACAGGATATGATAAATATAACGTTTTTGATAGCAGGCTAAGCGATGATATTAAAAGATATCCAAAGTTAATAAATAATAACGGTATTGATATAGATGTTTTTGATGCAAGCAAACAATTAACCGAAATAAGAAACAACGAAAGAGAAAAAAATCCTTCAAGAGTTACTTATGATGTTAATATTACGGCAAGCACTTATAATGATGCCGTGTTTTTATCTGCAATAGCGTTTTCTACTCAATTGTATGTCCCGAAAGTTTGTTATTATGATTTGGATTTATATGATAAAAACGGAAATAAGATAACTTCTTCTTCAAAACTTTCGGTAGGAGAAAAAATAAAAGTTCAGTATAAAATAAAAAACGACGAAAACGAAACCGCTGTAAATGTTAATATTTTATATCCGTTTGATAATAATATTACAAAATATATTCAAAATTCCACATATGTAAAAAATGTTTTGGCAGATGAGTATATTCACATAGATGATAATCACTCTGTTGGGAATTTGGGTGTGGAGGTAAATGGCACGGGATTATATATTGGTATTTTGGGTGATAATGAAAATGAATTTAAACCTTATTCGATAGATCCTAAATATGTAGCAGGAATTGAATTTAATTTGTCTTTACAAAAAGAAGGAAATTTATCTTTTGATTTTTATACCGATTACAATTATACGATTGGCGGTAAACCTTATTCATATAAAGGAATTTTGCCAAATTGTAATGAATTTAGCAATATTTATAGCGTATATCAACCTAAAATTGGAGCTTTTAATGTAGTTCATTATCAACCAAATATTACCACTGATCCTATTGATGTTAATGATTCTATAAATGCGTTATATACTCAAATTGTAAATCAGGATTTTAATGTAACAGTTGTGAAATTGGGTGATGATAATGAAACTTTGGAAAATTATACCGGTTTTGTAAAATTGGATTTGATACAAAGTCCTCAAAATGAAACAGAATGTAAAACAT
>JALWFY010000178.1 GCA_027013815.1 Desulfohalobiaceae bacterium
ACATCCCTAAAACCATAGTCATTCCCAATTGCAGTTAAGACAGATGTGTCAGTTGTCAAGGCAATAGCAGGGAGTGAGGGCCTTTCCAATTTATACCTTCCAACAAACTCTGCTGCCATGTGCTGGGCATCTGCCGCACTCCCACCATTTCCACATATAATTAATTTTCCTCCTCTTACCAGGGATGCAGCAATATAACCAGCAATATCTATAATTGTCTTGGCATTGTCTTTAAAAAAGGAAAGCCTCACCTCTGCACCCTTTTGAGCGTGTTCTAGGATAATAGAGAGTTCCCTTTGAAACATAAAAATACCCCAAAATAATATTTATTTTGTTCACTTGAGATTTGTATAGTTATTATCATATGGTGTCAAATACAAGAGTTAGGATTATTACAAGAGAGGCAAACTATATTAAACTTAATTGCACAAATATGTATTAATTTTTAGGTATTAAGTATTAGCTTTTGGGTGTTGGGTTAATTACCCATAATCTAACACCTAGAATCTAAAAAATGTAAAACATCTCCTACAAAACCCTATATAGACAAAAATATAATCCAATCCCAAGAAAAAACGCAATATACCCCAAAAACAAAAATTTCAAAGTAAAATCTCTAACCTGTGCAAAATTCCTAATATTGGTAGAAAGGTACAATCTATAGGCAATTAGGTTTGCCAGCGAGCCAATTATATTTCCAAATCCACCTACATTTGTGCCCCAAAGCAAGGCCTTCCATTGTTTTGTAAATTTGGCAAGTACCAGGGCCGCTGGCACGTTGCTCATTAACTGACTTATTGTTGCAGATAAAATAAAAATATGGTTTGGATGTTTTATATAATCCACTATTATATACTTTATGTTTTCTGCAACTCCAAAAAAACACCAAAAGACTATGAGTAAAACATAATCTATTTTTAAACTATCCCTATCAAATATTAATGCAAATAATACAACAATAAGCCCAAATTGTATGGGAAGTAAATGAAGCACACAAAGTATTAAAACAATAAAGATTGTTACATAAAAATATGCTATATTTTTTACTTTAATTTTTATTTTATTATTTATTACAGATATTTTTTTATCTATAAAAATCGATATTAAGATCAAAAAAACAAGAAAAATAATTGTAAAAGGTAATATTGTAGAAAAAAAATCAATAGGTTTTATATTATAAAACCAATAAATATATAGGTTTTGTGGATTTCCTATTGGAGTAAGGGCAGATCCTGCATTTGCTGCAAGTGCTTCCAATATAATAATTATATCTTTTTTATCAATATTCAAAAGAATAGTAATAGGGACCATGACCATTAATGAAATATCATTTGTGACAAACATAGAAAGCAAAAACGTTGCAATGATTAACTTAAGAGGAATAAAATTTCCTGTCTCAAAATATATTGCCACATATCTAATTAAACCAGAATTTTCCATGCCCTTAATTGCTATAAAAAGGACATATAATAAGAATAATACCTCATATTCTTTAGTTGATAAATGTGGAATATGTCTTGTATAAATAGAAGTAGCCACAAGACCAAATATGGACAATATAAGTAGCCATTGATGAAATATAAACTTCCTCAAGGAGTTATTTGGGACGGGACAAAAAAATTTCATCTATTACATTCCTATTTTACTGAATCCAATAAAAAATACTAGAAAAGAATATGGTTTTAACGTATAGTTTCACTTTATTAAAAATATCTATCAAACTGAGGAAACTATTTCATATTTTTAACCAATTGTAAAACCAAGGAGGTCTAATCATGAAAGATAAAATATCCCAAGTCAAGGCCATGGAGATCTTAGATTCTAGGGGAAATCCAACAGTAAGGGTCTTTGTGGAACTTGAAAGCGGTATTAGAACGTCCAGTTCTGTTCCCTCAGGGGCAAGTACTGGAGAAAATGAGGCCCTAGAGTTAAGGGACGGGGACAAGTCTAGGTACCTAGGCAAAGGGGTATTAAAGGCAGTGGCCAATGTAAATGAAAAAATTGGACCAAATCTCATTGGCATGGACCCATGTGAACAAATAAAAATAGATATGCTCATGATTGAGATGGATGGGACAGAGAACAAGTCAAATTTAGGGGCCAATGCAATACTTGGGGTATCCATGGCAGTTGCCCGTGCAGCCTCTATAGCATGTGGACTTCCTCTATATAAATATCTAGGTGGTTCTAATGCCAACAGGATTCCTGTCCCATGTATGAACATATTAAATGGTGGTGCACATGCAGATAATAGTGTGGATATTCAAGAATTCATGGCCGTGCCTGTGGGAGCCCCGTGTTTTT
>JALWFY010000179.1 GCA_027013815.1 Desulfohalobiaceae bacterium
ACTCCCCCTGGATTTAGAGTAGCATCAGACCTACCATATATTATTACTCCACCTCTATCATTTATTTCAATAAAGTCTCCATGTCTCCATACTCCAGGATATACATCAAAATATGCACTGTGATATTTCTTACCATCTGGATCATTCCAGAAATACAAAGGCATTGATGGAAAAGGCGCAGTACATACAAGTTCACCTTTTTTATTATAAACAGGCTTCCCTTGTTCATCATATGCATAGACCTTCATCCCAAGGCCCCTACATTGAAGTTCACCTGAATACACAGGGAGCATAGGATTTCCAAGTGCAAAACAACCATTTAGGTCTGTCCCCCCTGAAATAGAAGAAAGCTGTAAATCCTGCTTTATGGCATCATACACATATTCAAAACCCTCTTCTGGTAGCGGGGACCCTGTTGATAAAACAGCCCTTAAACTAGATAAATCAAACTCCTCTTTTGGCCTTAATTTTGCGTTTTGTAGGGCTGATATATATCCTGCACTTGTACCAAACACAGTGAGCCCAACCTCTTGGGCCATGTTCCACAATACCTTTGGGGAAGGATAAAAAGGATTTCCATCATACAGGACAATCGTTGCCCCAACTGCAAGAGAACTAACAAGCCAATTCCACATCATCCAACCACAAGTGGTAAAATAAAATATCTTGTCTTCCCTCCTTAGGTTTGTATGGAGTACAAGCTCTTTTAAATGGTTAATGAGTACGCCACCAGCACTCTGGACCATGCACTTTGGTAGACCAGTGGTGCCAGAAGAATACATTATATAATGGGGGTGAGAAAAGGAAAGTTGTTCAAAGGATAAGTCTGGATCTGTTTCACTGGATTTAAATTCATCAAATAACACACCATTGTCTATATCTGATATATCAGGATCATCTGTTAAAAATGGAACCACCACTACCTTTTCTACAGAATCAATCTGTTTCAAGACTTCTACCACCCTAGGAATAGATGGTATTTGTCTTCCCTTATAACTATATCCATCTGCAGTAAAAAGTACCCTAGGTTTTATCTGACCAAACCTGTCTAATACTCCCTTTATGCCAAAGTCCGGGGAACATGAAGACCATGTAGCGCCTAAAGAGGCTGCAGCTAACATAGCTATTATTGTTTCAGGAATATTGGGCATATAACCAACTACCCTATCCCCTGGTTTAATATCTAGCCTTTTCAAGGCCTTGGCAACACGGGCAACCTCTTTGTAGAGTTCATTATAAGTCAAGGTCCTTTTTTCCCTGTGTTCTGAAAAAGATATAATAGCATTATTGTCATCTCTAAATCTCAAGAGGTTCTCTGCAAAGTTTATCTTTGCGCCTTCAAACCACCTTGCACCTGGCATCTTGTTTGGATTATCAATAACCTCATCATAGCCCTTAGAATAAACTATCTTTACAAAATCCCAAATGGATGCCCAAAAATCTCCTATGTCATTTACTGACCACTCCCACAGCTCGCTATAATCTTGAAATGACTTGTTATATTTTTTATTAACATAATCTAAAAATTTATACATGTTTGAACTTTTGACCCTTTGCTCTGAGGGTTCCCATAATAATCTTCCCATCTCATCCCCCCTATTTAGCACATTCGGTTATTTTTTTCTTATAATAACTTATGATTGTTAAGCACGTTTTATAACAAACAGCACCTCTTTTGAGTTCACCCCAATCCTATCATCCTTCAAAAACAACTGCCAAAATAGTTGCAGAATCTTGCTTTGCAGCAATCATATGGGGATAGTTTGAAAGATAATATATTGAATCTCCTGGACTGAGCTCAAATTTATCATCACCAACCTTTACTATTACATCGCCTTCTAGCACAAAAATAAATTCTTCTCCCTGGTGTATTGAAGTCTCCTCATCAGGATTTTCCCTCAAATGCACAATTAAAGGTTCCATGTGTTTTCCCTTAACATCTGGGGCAAGAGACATATATGAATAGAGCTCCCTCTGGCCTTTAGGGGTCGTAGACCTAGAAATCCTCTTCCTCTTGTCCTTTGTAATTAGACAATAGGGTTTGTCCCCTTCCTCCCCAAGGAGGTCTGAAAGTCCCCTGTCAAGGACCTTAGACAACTTAATTATCATTCCAAGTTGTGGTTGTACTTCTCCATTCTCTATTTTTTCTAAAAGTTCTCTGTCATAACCAGTAGATTTTGCCAGTTCTTCAATACTGAGCCCTTTTTCTTCCCTGGTCTCTTTTATCTTTTTTCCAATATCTAACAGCTCAGACTCACCCACACCTTTTATTTCTCCAGTTAAAGACTCAAAATAATCCAC
>JALWFY010000180.1 GCA_027013815.1 Desulfohalobiaceae bacterium
AATGGCCTTGACCTATGGTTTTATTTTGAATCTCCAAGACATAGAAAAATCCATTATGCATTATAGAAATATGGCATTGAGGATAGGACTACCCAAATCATTGTATAATGCAGGGGTTAGTTTTCTAGAGTTCTATACCCCAGGATCTAGACTATTTTCTATATCTCCTAGAGATATTAGGGATACCCTATATGTCTTACATAGACAGGGACTTATTACCTATTTTTTTCAGGTAATTGAACAAATAACCCAAAGGGAATTTTTAGATAAGGTACTTTATTTAACAGAAATATTTGATAAGGTGAAACTACCTCAAGAATTTAGGGGGTTAGGGCCAAAATCAGGAGAGATCTTAAAGGATATGCAGATCGATGAGTTAAAAAAATGTCTGAATTCATTGTAGATAGAAATATTATCTTGGATGTCTTTTTAAGACAAAATTTAGGACTTGGAAATAGGGGAGTAAAAAAAATTATTAAATCTAAACAGGTGGTTGTAAATGGTAGGGTGTGTAAAAAAAGGTCATGGAGGCTTTGTGCTGGCGATAGAATACGTATTTTGGGACGTGAAGTAGACGAAAATTTAGACATTAAGATATTAAAAGGAAATGAATATATCCTTGGGGTGTATAAACCTCCTAATATACATAGCTCAATGGGTATTTCCTTTCCAAATATGGAAGCTTTTTTAAAGCGCTATTATAATAAACCAATATTCCTTTTAAACCGTTTGGATTTTTTGACCAGCGGGATATTGCTATTTAGCTTTTCTGAGCAAGGAAAGAATAGATATAAATATATGCAAGATATGGGATTAGTTGAAAAGAGATATTTAGCCTTAGTTAGAGGAGAGGTAAAAGATCAATTGTACATAAAAAATAAAATAAATGACAATAAAAGGTCTAAGGTACAGGTCTTAGATATAGAAGACCAGGATAAATTAAGACATACCAGAGTAATTTTAAGGGAATTTTTACCTGAAAAAGATATCTCATTAGTAGAAGCTCGTATTTTTAAAGGGAAAAGACACCAGATTCGAGCCCATCTGTCTTATATGGGACATCCTATCTTGGGAGACCCCCTGTATGGGGTATCTGGACAAGGTGAGGAAAGGATGTATTTACATAATTTTATGGTAGTTTTCCCTGATTTTGATATCTGTATTTGAGGATAAAGAGAAAAAATTATCCTTTGATATAAATGCAGATAAACTAAATGAAATAGAAAAAAGCAATTGAAAATTACTATAAATTAGAAAACTCATGAAAATGAAATGAAAAATAAAAATTAATTCTTCTTGATTTAATCTTTCTATATAGGTAACTTATCTTAAATTTATAAGTCTTAATGAGGTAATAAGATGGAAAAATTAAAAATTTATAATAAGGATGATGAGAAGATAATATTTGAAATACCATATTCTGTATATGCCAGAGATAATTTATTGAGAAAAATATTTAATTTAATAAAAATCCGGACAAGTGTAGATGAACAGGTGGATTGGGAAATAATAGAAAATTTATCAAATGAAATTAAAAGTTCTGCTTGGGAAAATAATAAAGAATGGATAATGAAAAAAATTCAAAATTAAATATAGTTGTTGATACAAATATAATAATTTCGTCTCTAATCAATCCAAAAGGTTATGAATTTGAGTTGATATATTTTAATGAAATACATCTATATGTTCCCAAGATGATATTTTTTGAGCTTTTTAAATATAAAGATAAAATAATTAGCTATTCGAAATTATCTGAAGAAGATGTTTTAGATCTCTTTTATGAATTAATAAAAAAACTAGAAGTAGTTGATGAAAAACAGATTCCTGGTAGATATTTTAAAAGAACTTATGAAATATTGAAGGATATTGATTTAAATGACATTCCATTTGTAGCATTAGCATTGTTTTTAGAATTAAAAATATGGTCTGGAGACAAAAAATTAAAAATAGGTCTAAAAAATAAAGGTTCTGATATTGTATTATCCTCATCAGATTTATTTAAAATATTCAATAAATACGAATAAAACCATAATCAAGAGGGACATCTATATTCCCTTACTCCGATCTGTCTGTTTAACACAAAATAAGAAATGATTTTTTATGGACCTCTAATCCTATAAATAGCATATTATTTATGAGAATTTTCTTTGTCTGATAATCTTTTTCCATGAAAAACACAATTTTTTTTTGATACATGATCTTTTAGTATCTCGTTTAACCTAAGTTGAGAGGGAGTTTATTAAAGATACTTATGTATTCAAACAGGGAGTTTTGATTGTCAAAAACTAGAAACTAATATAGGACAATGCATGGGAAATAGATATTGTATCTTTGTGGATACTGATAAAGAAATAAGGATAGATAAATTTTTACATGATAAATTTAAGGAACAGGGATTTTCAAGGGAATTCATTAAAGGGCTCATGAGGGATGGCCATGTATTTTTAAATGGGAATATATTAAAAAAGCCTTCAACAAAGGTATTTAAAGGCGATAGTATAGAGATATATATCCCTGAAAAGGAAAAGTTAGAGCCAGTCAAGGGGGGTCTCAATATTATATATGAAGACGATTTTTTATTGGTCATAGATAAACCTGCCAACCTGACTACCCATCCTGCCCCTTCATGCAGAGAAACTACACTGGTTAATCTGTTGATTTATAATTATCCTAAGTTAAAGGATATGGATGAACAAAGGCCAGGGATAGTCCATAGATTGGATAAAGGTACTTCAGGGCTCATGGTAATAGCACTAAATCCCAAGGCCGAAGAAATCCTGAAATCCAGATTTAAAAATAGGGAAATAAAAAAGAAATACCTTGCACTTATAAAGGGGTCAATCGACCCAGTGGAAGGGGAAATAAATGTTTTCATGGATAGGGATGATAGGTCCAGGACCAAGATGAAGGTGTATAAAGACAGGGGTAGAGAGTCTATTACTAGATATAAGGTATTAAAGAAATTTGACTTATATGATGTGTCTCTTGTAGAGGCCAATATCTTAACAGGTAGGACCCATCAAATAAGGGTACATTTTTCTTATATGGGACATCCAGTTCTAGGGGATAAGTTGTATTCCACTTCATGGGTATCTAAAAATAATATTATGGAAAAATTGGCCAAAAGGCAGATGCTCCATTCTTGGAAATTAGAATTTAAACATCCTATAACTGGGAAGGATATGAGTTTTGTTGCCAAGGTACCAAAGGATTTCTATGGGATGCTCTTATATATGTCAAAAAAAAGGCCAATGGTAGTAGGTATTACAGGGAGTGTTGGTTCAGGAAAGTCCAAGGTGAGCCAGTTACTTTCAAGGGGAAAATATCCCATGTGGAGCGCAGATAGGGTAGTGGAGAGGCTGTATCAAAAAGGGCAATCAGGTTTTGAAATGATAAAAAGGGCCTTTGGACGAGAATTTTTAGATGAAAAAAATGGATGTGTTGATAAAAAAAAGCTCTTTCATGCCATGAAATCAGATATAGGACTTAGGCAAGAAGTGATGGATATAATCCATCCCCTGGTACTTTATGATATGAGGGAGTTTATTAAGACACATAGCTCTAAGAATATGGTTGTGTTAGAGATCCCCTTATTAATAGAAGCAGGATGGAATAGAGGGAAAGTTGGTCCTGTATTTGATGTTGTTGTAGGTGTATTTTGCTCAGACCCAATTAGAAGGCATAGGCTCAAAAAGATCAGGAAGTGGGATGATGTCCAAATAGATGGGGTAGACAGATGGCAACTTCCCCAGAGGGAAAAGATGATTGAATGTGATATAATTATTGATAATTCCTTTTCTTTAAATGAATTAAAAAGAAAGGTGGACAAACTAGATAGGATCTTAAGGGAACTGAGGAAAAAGGACCTTTTAAAAGAAATGCAAGAACTTAGCCATATAGAGATTATATAAAAAGTTGATGAAAATTTTTTTGCCATTATAATTGGCTGACAAACTAGAAATTAATTGATATAAATCTATATATGCGTTTTTTAGAAAATAAAAAATTTTTAGGGCCTATTTAAGTCTGGGAGGCAGATATGTTACAGATACAGGATTTACATGTGGAGATAAGGGGTAGGGAAGTATTAAAGGGGGTGAATCTCAGTATTGAAAAAAATGAGACCTTTATCCTCTTTGGTCCCAATGGCTCTGGTAAGACTACCCTGCTCATGACCATTATGGGGTTTTCAAACTATAAAGTTACAAAAGGGAAAATTATATTCAAAGGGCATGATATTACTTATGCGCCCACTTATGAGCGGGCACGGCTAGGCATAGGAATGTCTTTTCAACGTCCACCAACTATTAATGGTTTAAAGACCAGGGATTTAGTAAGGCTCTGTTCCAGGGGGAGGAAGATTGATGTTGGTCTTTTGGCCAAAAAGGTGAATATGGAAGAGTTTTTAGATAGAGATATAAATCAAGGATTTTCAGGTGGAGAGATAAAACGGTCAGAACTCTTACAATTAATGGCACAACAGCCAAAGCTTTTGTTATTTGATGAGCCTGAATCTGGGGTAGACTTAGAGAATATGGCATTAATTGGTCAGGTTGCCAAAGAACTACTAGGTCAGGGACTTCAGCCTAGTCCAGAAGCATCTATGAAAAAGTTAAAACAACTAAGAGAAGTGTCGGGATTAATAATTACTCATACAGGTTATATCCTTGATTATATAAATGCAGACAGGGGAATGGTGATGTATAATGGTCGTTTGTGTTGTGAGGCAAGACCAAGGGATATTTTAGAACACATTCGCAAATATGGATACAAGGAGTGTGTAAGATGTCTGATATAGAAAAGACCAAAGAAGATATAAATATTGATGATTTTTTATTTGATGGAGATGAGGTACAAGAAATAGAGGACTTAAGGGAAATAGATGAAAGGGACAAGAAAAATTTGTTAATGGCAGGTATTGATTTAGAGGAAAAGGAGAGGAGTGGGACATTTTTACACATAAATCATTCAAAGGCCCATTGCAAGACGTGTACACCTGGGGTAGAGGTCCTGGACATAAAAGAGGCATTGGACAAGTATGACTCCCTTCCTGAATATTACTGGCAAGCAGTGGATCCCAAAAAGGACAAATATACACAAGCGGTTTTTGAAAAATTACACGGCGGATATTTTATTAAGACTGAGAAAGGAGCAAAGATTGATAAACCAATACAATCCTGCCTTTTTATAAAAAAAGATAAAGTGGGTCAAAATGTCCACAACATAATTATAGTGGAAGAGGATTCAGAACTCCATATTATAACAGGGTGTTCTGTTGCCCATGATGTAAAGGCCGCCCTTCACTTGGGGATATCTGAGATATACATTAAAAAAGGCGGTAAGCTCACATTTACCATGATACATAATTGGGGACCAGAGGTCCATGTAAGACCAAGGTCTGTTTGCATAGTAGAAGAAGGTGGTGTATTTTTAAATAACTATATACTACTTAAGCCAGTTAAGAGTGCACAATTGTATCCTACTATATATCTAAACGGCACTGGTGCTGTTTCTACGTCTAATTCTATCCTGGTAGCCCCCCCTGGTTCCTATTTAAACGTAGGGGGCAGGATGATATTAAATGCCCCAGAGACCAGGGCAGAAATTATATCCAGGACAATTACAACAGGTGGTACAATAGTTGCTCCAGGCCATATTCAGGGGAATGCAGTTCCTGTAAAAGGACACCTTGAATGTAAGGGGTTAATTTTAAAGGATGGTACTATTCACGCCATACCAGAATTAGAGGGTACAGTTGCTGGAGTAGAGTTATCCCATGAAGCAGCCGTTGGAAAGGTGGCCCAAGAGGAAATAGAATATCTAATGGCCAGGGGTCTTGACGAAGACGAGGCAACATCTACCATTGTTCGTGGATTTTTGAATGTGGATATTATGGGCCTGCCTCCAGAGTTAAAACAGGCCATTGATCAGACCATTGAAGAGGCAGGAGAGGATATGTTTTAACTAAATTAAAAAAATGTTGTTTCTGTTTATATATGTAATGGGCATGGTGTTTTAATAATGCAGATATTTTTTTATGCCATGCCCATTATTTGTTTTTTCTCATCTTTATATATTTTTTAATCAAATCAATCAATCTATCTAGATCAAATGGTTTAAATAGTATCTCATCAACAAATACTGGTTTGAATTTTAAGAGGTCTTTGTCAGTTATCCAGCCAGTAATTAAAAATACTGGAGTACTAGGGGATATTTTTTTTATCTTTTCCGCTACATTGATACCATTCATATTTGGCATACCTAGGTCAGTTATTACAATATGATAAGACCCTTTTTTAAATTCTTTGATACCCTGTTTGCCATTATGACACACTGCTACCATAAAACCAGCCAGGTTAAATGCATTTGAAAGTAGTTCAGAGATCAATTCATCGTCCTCAATTAATAGGATATTTGCTGAAATCGTTTTTTCTTTTGAAACCTCGGAGGGTAGAGTGGTGGTAATCTGAGGAAGGGTTATATGACAAATAGTACCAACCCCCTTTAAACTGTCTATTCTAAGTTTCCCACCCATTTGTTCTATAATCTTTTTAGCAGTATTTAATCCTAGACCCGCATGGGTATGGCCCTTTGTTGTAAAATATGGCTCAAAGGACCTCTTTGCTGTGTCTTTGTCCATGCCTATTCCATCGTCTTGTATCTGGAGGACCACCTCTTGTCCTTGTTGAAATCCATTTATTTTTATCTCCCCACCCTCAGATTCCAGTGCCTCGATTGAATTGAATAAGATATTTGTCAATGCTTCTTTAAATTTAGACGGATAGATGAGTATTGGGGGAATATCTTGGATATTGAGTTTGATCTTAAAATTTATTCCCTTTTTCTCTGGGATATCCTTCCATTTGAACCTTGTAGTTTCCAGCACTTCTTGGACCAGTGTACTTAATGGATAAAGTTGTAATTTTTGATCTTCTCCCGAGTTTGACAGTTTAAGGAGTTTTCGGAGGTTTTGAGGGGGGGTTTTGGGATATAAGTTTAATGATATTGGGCAGTTAATTTTTTTTGTTTAAAATTTTGTGGTCCCAACTATTTAAAATA
>JALWFY010000181.1 GCA_027013815.1 Desulfohalobiaceae bacterium
CATGGCAAAGCTTAAAAAGGGAATAGAACAGGCAGGAAGATATGGCAAACAAATGGGGATAGAAGAGGTTGTCTTGGCATTATTTTTAACAGGAGTAACAGAAGAAGAGGCAATGAGCTTGCAAAAACAAGAGGAGATTGATGGGGTGAATGTGATTGTTGAGCCTGTGGTGATTATAGAAGGCTAAGGGCGACTTTTTAAATTTTGGATTTTGGATTTTGAATTTTGGATTAAAGATTGAAGGAAGAAAATTTAATTAAAGAAAAGAGTTAGATGACACAATAAAAAATTAGGTGGAGAATTATTATGGGAGCGTTCTCATTAAACGATGTAGAGAAGGATTTATCACATTTGACAATTGAGGAATTGATTGATCTTAAAGAAAAAATAATGAAAATTATGAAGAAAAAAGTTAAAAATCAAAAAGATGAAGACTGGAAGAGGGATTTTCTTGAGATATCAGTATGGAACCATTTAGATGATGCATCAGAGGTAAAAGTTGATAGATGGAAAATAGAAACATTCTAATCGATACAAATATAATAATAGATTTTTTGCGCAAACACAACAAACAGCAAAGTTATTTATGGAAGGTTAAAGAAGCTGATTTTAACTGTATCATATCAACTATAACAGTATTTGAATTGTATGCAGGTGCAATTTCTTCAAGACATAAAAACGATTTAAAAAAATTACTTAAATGGTTAGATATTCACCCATTAACTGCGAAAATTGCAGAATTATCAGCAGAACTTTACAAGGATTTAAAAGCCAAAAATCAAGTAATTGAATTTAGAGATATATTTATAGGTGCAACTGCTATTGAAATGAATATCCCATTGCTGACTCTAAATAAGAAACATTTTATAAGAATCAAAGGAACAAGAATATATGATATACAAAACATCTAACGAATCAGTGCAGTGGACTGGTTTTTCGCTGCGCTCAAACCAGCCACTGACTTTAGACGTTATAACTAACAGTATCCTAACCAAAATTATAAAAACATTACAGTCTAATCTAAAATGAATAATTCAAAATCCAAAATTCAAAATCCAAAATCTATTAAAGGGGGGTGGGAATAGATGAGGAGATTTTTTTCATATGGACCAGTTGATTGTGAAATACATTTTTGCGTTCCCAGGAAAGACCTAATTGAAGAATGTATAGAGCAACTCATTGGTGAAAAGTTTGGTCATTATTTTACAGTCTGGGCACCAAGACAAACAGGCAAGACCTGGCTCATGAGGGAGGTAAAGAAGGAGATAGAAAAGAGATATGGGGATAGGTTTATTGTTGGAATGATGAGTATGCAGGGGGTGAGATTAAAAAAAGACCCAGAGCCAGAAAAGTTTTTAGATAGGGTTCCAATATTGTTCAGAGATACATTTGGGATAAAAACATCTCTTCCCACTAAATGGGAGGATTTCCAAAATTTCTTTCACAAAGAGGAAGGGGTTTTCCCAAAACCAGTAATATTATTTATAGATGAATTTGATTCTCTTCCATCACAGGTAATAGACGAACTTGTAACAATGTTTAGAGATATGTATCTAAAAAAAGAAAATTATCTCCTTCATGGTCTTGCCCTAATAGGTGTCAGGGCAGTGCTTGGGGTAGAGAGTGAGCGGGGAAGTCCATTTAATATACAGAGGAGTATGAAGGTAGATAATTTTACCTTTGATGAAGTAAAAGATTTATATAAACAATATATTGAAGAGAGCGGGCAGAAGATAGAGGAGCAAGTCATAGAAGCGGTATATAAAAGCACCAGAGGACAGCCAGGACTCACATGCTGGTTTGGAGAACTCTTAACAGAAAAATACAATCCAGGAAAAGATAAAATAATAGATATGGATGTGTGGGATGAAGTATATAGAAAAGCAATTCATGTTGAATGGAATAATACAGTGTTAAATCTAATAAAAAAGGCTCAAAGTAAATACATAGACTATGTCCTAGATCTGTTTAACAAACAAGATATGGAATTTAGTCTAGACGATGAGGCAATAGCATATCTATATATGAATGGTATAATAGATTATGAAACTGTTAACGATATAAAGGGAGATAAGATAGAAGTATGCAGATTTTCAAATCCATTTATTCAACAAAGACTATATAATTCATTATCAAGAAAATATATAGGCAAAGATGTCCCAATATATGCCCTAAGGATAGGAGATGAACTAGAAGATGTGTTTGAAAAAGACAGATTAAATCTAAGGGCCTTGATAGATAGATACAGGGATTATTTGAATAGATTAAAACAAAGAGGTTTAAAACCATTTAAAGAAATGCCAAAGAGAAGTGATTTAAACATATATGAGGCAATAGGTCATTTTCATCTATATCACTGGCTTATGAATGCAATAAGTGATTATTGTGTTATAGTCCCTGAATTTCCAACAGGAAATGGCAAGGTAGATTTGCATATAAGGTGTGGAGAAAAAATGGGAATAATAGAGATAAAGAGTTTTGAAAACATGGCAAAGCTTAAAAAGGGAATAGAACAGGCAGGAAGATATGGCAAACAAATGGGGATAGAAGAGGTTGTCTTGGCATTATTTTTAACAGGAGTAACAGAAGAAGAGGCAATGAGCTTGCAAAAAACAGAAGAAATTGACGGAGTGAATGTGATTGTTGAGCCTGTGGTGATTATAGAAGGCTAAGGGCGACTTTTTAAATTTTGGATTTTGGATTTTGAATTTTGGATTGAAGAATATGAAAGAAGAAAATTTAATTAAAGAAAAGAGTTATAGCTTTGCATTAAAAATTATAGAATTATATAAATTTTTAAACCTTGAAAAGAATGAATTTGTATTGTCAAAACAGCTTTTAAGAAGCGGAACCTCAATAGGAGCCAATGTAGAAGAGGCTCAAGCTGCTCAGTCAAAAAAAAATTTTTTGTCTAAGTTAAGTATTGCAAGTAAAGAAGCAAGAGAGACATTATATTGGTTAAGACTTATAAAAGATTCTGGCTATCTTAAAGACTATCACAATAACGAATCATTATTTCAAGAAATAAATTCAATTATCAATATTCTAACCAAGATCATAAAAACATTACAGGCTAATCTAAAATGAGTAATCCAAAATCCAAAATTCAAAATTTATTATAGGAGGAGGATTTTGTTCTTTATTAAATTTGGCATAAAAGGCCACGATAAAGTGGAACCCTTATTTGGCATATCTTAATACATTGCATTATATATAAAAATATTTTAAAGGATAAAAGAAAATTTTAAAAATTATAAGCCTAAGGAGGAATCTTATGGAGAGAGCAGTAATAGTCAGTGCAGTTCGTACCCCTGTTGGGTCGTTTGGAAGGACCTTAAAAGACACCCCTGCAATAAAACTAGGCACCATTGCCACAAAAGAGGCAATTAGTAGGATAAACCTAGACCCAACACTTGTTGATGAGGTAATATTGGGGAATGTACTCCAGGCGGCCCAGGGGCAAAATCCCGCAAGACAGGTGCTTATACACTCAGGGATACCTAAGGAGAAGACCGCCTTTACTGTGAATAAGGTATGTGCCTCTGGTCTAAAATCTGTGGCCCTGGCAGCACAAGCAGTCATGCTAGGAGATGCAGAAGTAATTGTATGTGGTGGGATAGAAAACATGTCCATGGCCCCTTATGCCTTAACTGGTGCCAGGTGGGGGCAAAGGATGGGAGATGGTAAACTAGTGGACCTCATGATATTTGATGGATTGTATGAGATATTCAACGGATACCATATGGGAATTACTGCTGAAAACATAGCGGAAAAATACAAAATAACCAGGGAAGAACAAGATCAGTTTGGATATGAATCCCAAATTAAGGCAAAGGCTGCGATTGAATCAGGTAAATTTAAAGATGAAATAGTCCCTGTGGAAATTCCACAAAAAAAAGGCGACCCTATTGTCTTTGATACAGATGAACACCCTAGATTCAATACCACATTAGAGGCCCTAGCCAAACTAAGACCTGCATTTAAAAAAGATGGCACAGTGACAGCGGGAAATGCGTCTGGTATAAATGACGGTGCAGCGATTTTAATTGTCATGTCAGAAAAAAAGGCCAAAGAACTAGGACTTAAGGTGCTTGCCTACATAAACGCATATGCAGCAGGTGGGGTTGATCCAGCATATATGGGCCTAGGACCAATACCTGCAACTAGAAATGTACTCCAAAAGGCGAATATGGACCTATCAGACATTGACCTCATTGAATTAAACGAGGCCTTTGCATCTCAGTCCATTGCATGCATCAGAGAACTAGGACTTGACACAAGTAAAATAAATCCCAATGGTGGTGCCATTGCACTAGGCCATCCAATTGGGGCATCGGGGGGCCGCATACTTGTAACCCTACTATATGAAATGATGAGACAGGATAAAAAATTAGGTCTAGCAACCCTATGTATTGGCGGTGGACAGGGATTTGCGATGATTATTGAAAGACCTTAAGAAATAAAAAATAGTAGGGTAGTAGATTATTTAAATATCTATACCCTACTATTTTTTTGTACCTTGTATATGAAAAAAAAATTTTTAATACTTTTAACAGTATCTATTATCTCAATAATTTTATTTCAGACTTCAAATATTGAGATAAGGATACTAAAACTTTTTTATTCTCCCACAAGGGGATGGTTTTTAAGGTATTCACAACCATGGAAATTTATCTACACCTTTGCCCCTATTCCTGGAATATTACTAGCTGGTGGAGGGCTTTTGACCTATCTATTGGGCTTTTTTGTAAAAAAATTAAAAAAATACTCAAAATATGGACTATTTTTATTTTTAGTTATGCTCATAGGCCCAGGACTTATTGTTAATGCTATCCTAAAAGACCATTGGGGGAGACCAAGGCCAAGACAGATAATAGAGTTCAATGGAACCATGAAATATTTAAGGGTATGGCAAAGGGGGATCCCAGGAAAAGGGAGGTCTTTTCCTTCAGGACATGCATCTGTGGGATTTTATCTATTTACCCCATATTTTTTTCTCAGAAAAAAAAGGAAAAAATTGGCCTATGGCTTTCTAGGATTAGGTATTTTTTCAGGGGGCTTAATAGGACTTACAAGGATGATTCAAGGTGCACATTTTTTAACTGACGTCTTATTCGCGGGTATTATTGTATACGCTGTAGGAGAGGTCTTGGCCATGTACTTTAGATTTGATGCTTCATGAGGATCTTCATATTATTTCCCTCAATCTCCCCTATAACAACCTCTTTATCATCTACTATTTCCAAATAAATCTCTCCATCATATCCTCCTCTAAGCTCTATAAACTTAGAGCGTAAATATGCAAAATCAAGTCTCTCAAGTAGCTTTTTTAATATCTCTATCTCTAATTCCAATTCCCTTTTAGGGGATTTAAAGTACTTAGAAATCTTTTTATTGTATAATCTCTTTAACTCTGTCTGGATACAGTGATGAGATAAATCCAATTTTATAGTGAGCATCATAATGACTCGGGAGGGATATATTAAAGATAAAGAAATCTCATAAAACAATAAAACATAGGAGGGCATAAAGCCCTCCCTTCCTATTTATTTCATCTCTTGTACCTTTTCTGTGAGAACAGGTAAAAATTCAATACAGTCTTCAACCACTCCCACATCAGCTACTTGAAATATAGGGGCCTTGGGATTTGTATTTATGGCAACTATAAATGGATTGCCCTTGATTCCTGCCACATGCTGGAATGCACCACTAATTCCAACTGCAATATAGACCTTTGGTTTTACTGTCTTACCAGAGGTCCCTACCTGCCTAGAATGATCTAACCACTTTGCATCAACTACTGGCCTTGAGCAGGATACCACACCACCCAATGCCTCTGCCAATTCCTCGGCAAGTTCAATATTTTCCTCTTCTCCAATACCACGACCAACAGATACAAGGATATCTGCCTGGGTGATGTCCACATCACCAGCCTCTGCCTCAACTACCTCAAGGAACTTCCTCTTTACTTCAACATCACCTGCATCACCACTCTTATCTACCACCTCTCCACTTGCGCTCTTGGATTCATCGGCAGCAAAGGTTCCTGGCCTTATGGTAAGCACTGCACCTGAGCTAATATCACATTCCACATGGGTATGTGCCTGACCACTAAATTCCTGGCGAACAGCAACCAATTTGTCCCCTTCCACTTTATCAATGGCTATGATATCAGGTACATAAGGAGTATCTAATTTAACTGAGAGCCCTGGACCAAGATCGATCCCAAAGGTATCATGGGGAATCAGGCAAATAGATCCTTTTGGAAGCAAATTAACCAACATTGCTCTTATAATTTCTGCATTTGGATAGGAAAGATCTGATTTATCTACCTTCCAAACAGATGCATATGTCTTGGCCGCTTCTTCACATGCCTTATTTAAATTATCACCTGTGCCCAATACAAGGGCAACTACATTTGCTGATTCATCTATCTTTTTTGCTGCATTGATGAGTTCCAATGCAGAATCGTCTAATACCCCTTCGTGATGTTCTATATATGCAAATATTTCTCTACTCATTACTTGATTCCTCCTTTGGCTTTCAAGAGTTCAACCAACTTCTCTGCAATCTCCTCTGTATCACCTTCAAGTATCTCAGCACCTTCGCCCATTTCAGGAACAAAGTAATCAAGTCTCTTGACCTTTGGAGCCACTTCGTCTTCTGAAAGCCCTAAATCAGATAGTTCCATCTCAGGTATCTCTACTCCTGCCACCTTTCTAATCCCCCTAATCCCAACATATCTAGGCTCATTAATACCTGTTTGAATAGAGAGTACACAGGGAAGAGAGATCTCATTCATCTCCTGGTTTCCACCCTCAATTTCCCTTCCAACCTTTAATGTCTTGTCATCAACTACTTCAATAGAGTTCACCAAAGAGGCATATGGAAGATCCAATAAGGCTGCTAACATACCGCCTACCTGGGCAGCTCCATCATCGGCCTGGGCACCTGTTAAAATAAGGTCGTAATTACCTTTTTCTACAACTGCCTTAAGTGCCTTGGCAATTGCCAAGCCATCAGCTTCTTCAAAAACCTCATCATTTATATGAAGTCCCTTGTCTGCGCCCATTGCCATTTCCCTTCTCAAGACCTCGTCTGCCTCTTCGTCCCCTACTGTTACTACTGTGACAGATCCTCCCACCTTATCTCTGATCTGAATGGCTTCTTCCACAGCATAGTTATCCCATTCATTTACAGAATAGACTAGGTCATCTCTTTCAATATCGGTTCCATCGCTGTTTATCTCTATCTCGTTCTCTGCAGGATCAGGAACCCTTTTTACACATACTAATATTTCCATACTCACCTCCCCAAAATTATTCAATTATTAGTTGTTTGGATATAAGTTCTGTTAAATCCATTACCTGAATCTTTCCTTCAAATCTAGTAGTTTTTACACCATCTTCTAAATGAGTCAAGCAAAATGGACAACAAACTACAATCACATTTGCACCTGCCTCATTTGCCATCTTTACCCTTACCTGTCCCATACGTTGCTCTTCTTCTGGTGGCTCATAAAAAAGCATTAGCCCACCACCACCGCAGCAAAAGGACCTATCCTTATGCCTTTCCATCTCAACACGGTTGAGCCCTGGAATGGCATCTAAAACCTGCCTTGGGGCATCATATACCAAATTGTGTCTGCCTAAATAACATGGGTCATGGTATGTAAAAACAAGGGCTGGGTCCTCAATGGGTTTAAATCTGAGTTTTCCCTCATTGATCTTGCGCAAGATATATTCAGAAATATGCTCAACTGGAGGTATGCCTTCATAATCCTTTTTTAGCCCATTGTATGCATGGGGATCAGCAGTAACTATCCTCTTTGCACCGGAATTCAAAATAGCATCTATGTTCTGTTCCTTTAAGGTCAGAAATAACATCTCTTCTCCAAACCTTCTCACTTCATGACCACTGTCCTTTTCACTCTTCCCAAGGATTCCAAAGTCCTCTCCACATGCGTGCATAATCTTTACCACTGACCTTGCTATCTCATTTGCCCTCTCATCATAAGAAGTTGCACTATCTACAAAATACAAGGTCTCTGTCTGGGCTTTTTTTCCAACTATTTTTACTTCTATATCTTCTAACCCTTTGGTCCATTCTGCCCTTTTTTTCTCCATCTTACCATACGGGTTTCCCCTCTTTGTTAGGGCATTTAATGGCTTTTGAAGGGTCTGGGGAACTAAACCTTCATCTACCATCCCCCTTCTGAGATCCACGATCTTATTTATATATTCATTGAGCACAGGACACTCTTCTTCACATGCACCACAAGTGGTACAGGACCATATTTCATCCTCTTCATAAATATTCCCAATCAAAGGCACCTTGGGCTTGATTTCCCCAAATACAGGGAACCTATCAAATATATGTTCCCTGGCCTTAAGGGTTAAAAATCTTGGGATCAGTGGTCTTCCCACTGCATTAGCAGGACACACATCTGCACACCTTCCACAATCCACACAGGTATAGAAATCTAAAATATTTTTCCAAGTAAAGTCCTCTATATATTTGACCCCAAAATAATCCAGATCGTCCAATTCCTCGTCTGATACCCCATATCTCACAGGTTTTACAGTCCCTCTATCTAACTTGGAAAAATACACATTAAATATTGAAGTAATTACATGAAAGTGTTTTCCAAAAGGTAAAAAGCACAAAAAGAAGAAAAATACCATGTCATGGCAAAAATATGCACTTGTATTTAAAAACTGTAAGAGTCCCCTAGGTGCCCCACTCAATATTTTTGCAAAAAACCAAGAAATAGTAAGTGGTGGCAAAAATTCAGCTTCAAGTCCCATCTGCCTTTGGGCAGCTACCATTGAACCACTGTATAAACTCTCAAATATCATCAAACCACCAATCAGGCCCAATACAAAAAGGGCCTCAAAGGTATGGTCCTTTCCATACTTTGGTGGTACCTTATATCTCTCTGGGGTAAATACCCCCCTTCTAATACCTGCAACAATACATGCAATGAGTACAAAGGTAGCAGCATAATCCTTAAAAAAATCATATATATGTCCCAAAAATCCACCTAAACCAGGGAAGACAAACCCTGGATCAAACCCAATAAATACCATTGAGATGGAGCGAATGGACAAGATCAAAAATCCAAAAAAGATCACCATATGGATTACGCCAGCAACAAGATATCGTGGTTGTTTATATTGACCTAACCAGAATTTTATAAGATTTTTAAACCTCTGCTTAGGTCTGTCAAACCTGGGATCAGGTTTGGCCTTGGCAAGGGGGATGAGCCTCCTGGCCATAATATAGGAAAAAAATCCAATACCAATTAATGGGATCAATATGGCCAACAATGATGCAGGGATTCCAAGGAGAGATACCTTTGCAACAGGTACTAATGCCATTTCCATAAAAATCACCTCATTAAAATTTTTTAGGGGGGCCCAAGGTCCCCCTTTATTTATTAATTATTTTCCACCAAAGGAATTCTCATCCAAGTTAACCACTGTATCCTTCATGTTCATTATCATATTCATCTTGCCCATGGTGATTGGCAAGAAATAGTGAGTAAAGAACTCAATATTTTTGAGTTGTCCCTGATAAAATGGGATATCCTTTTTCTTTGCCTTTTCCAGTTTCTGGGCTGCTACAACGGCCCTCCACAAGAGCATCCAGGCCATTACAATATCTCCAACCACTTCCATGAATGGATACGCATGGGCAAAGGCAGTCAATATCTCAGCACTCATGGCCTTACCACCAATGGTCATTGCCACTTCACCTAATTTCTGGAGCGCTTTTTCCAATTCATCTGCATAACCCTTTAGTGCATCAATCTGTTTTGCCTGCCCCAAAGTCTTCTGCATCTCACCCATCACGTCCATAATGGCCTTTCCTTTCTTGAGGCCAAGTTTTCTACCAAGGAGGTCCATGGCCTGGATACCATTGGTACCTTCATAGATCATGGTGATCCTGCAATCCCTTACATATTGCTCCATTGGATATTCTTTTGTATATCCATATCCACCAAAGACTTGGACACCTAGGTTACATACCTCATAAGCCTTGTCTGTACCATATCCCTTACAAATTGGAATGAGCACATCGATTATATTTTGATATTTTTCCTGTTCTTCTGCATTATCTGTGACCCTCTTGAGGTCTTCTAAGAGCCCCACATACCAAAGCAGGGAACGAAGTGCCTCAACAAATACCTTCATCTGCATGAGCATCCTTCTCACATCAGGATGCTGGATTATTGGAACAGCTGGAGCACTCTTGTCTAGGATATCTTTTAAATGACGTCCCTGGACCCTCTCTCTTGCATAGTTTAGGGCCTCTAGATAGGAAGCAGATGCAAGGGCTGATCCTTGAGAACCAACAAGGAGCCTTGCCTGATTCATCATGAGAAACATCTCTCTCATGCCTTTATTTTCCTGACCCAAGAGGAGACCGCGACACTTACCCTTACTACCAAGTGCTAGTGAACAGGTGGAACTACCATGAATTCCCATCTTTTCTTCAACACCTGTACAAACCACGTCATTAAATTCTCCCATGGAACCATCTTCATTTACCCAATATTTGGGGACAATAAAAAGTGAGATCCCATCAGTTCCTGGAGGTGCTCCTTCTATCCTTGCCAAGACTGGATGGATTATATTTTCTGTGATGTCTTGTTCTCCACCTGTTATAAAGATCTTATTACCAGTAATAGAATATGTACCATCTTCATTTTTTACAGCAGTGGTGGTCAGGGCCCCTACGTCTGAACCTGCCTGGGGTTCAGTGAGTAACATGGTCCCTCCCCATTCACCAGTATATAATTTCTTTAAGAACATCTTTTTCTGCTCATCTGTTCCAAATGCCTCGATGAGATGTCCTGCACCAATGGTAAGGCCCACATATAATTGAAGGGCACAATTTGCGCCAATAAAAAAATCGCCTGCAGCCATTGCAAGTGAGCGAGGCATACCTTGGCCACCCCAGTCAGGATTCTCAGACATCCCTATCCATTCACCTTCTTTTAATAACTCATATGCCCTATGAAACTCTTCTGGTACAATAACTTTTCCATTTTCTAATTTTACACCTACCTCATCCCCTATCTTGTTGGTAGGTAGTAATTCTTTAATTGCTAGGTTCCTGGCTTCTTTTAAAATAAGCTCTATGGTCTTTTTGTTAAAATCTGAGTACTTATCGTACTTTTTACTGAGTTCATCTACCCCTAATTGTTCAAACAATACAAAATCTACGTCTCTACGATCTAACAATTGCTGTGCCATAACTAACTCCTTTTTTTATTTATTTTTATATTTTTATTTGCCAATACCCTTGACAATTAAATCAATCAAGGGCTCAGCCATAGAGGACAAACTATATTTTTTTGAGGAATATAACCAACTGGTTATAACCTCATCTATAGCTCCAACCATTAGTTGTTTTACTAAGGGAACAGATAAATCCTTTCTAATAGTATTTTCCTTTTGTCCAAGTTCCACGATCTCTTTAACCAACTCCTGGTACATATTGGACATTTCCCTTATCTTATCGTCTATGAGATGCCTCCTCCTCCTTGCCTCTACCTCATATACAATTGCCATTTCCCGATTACTTTCAAATGCCCTCAAATGACAAGTGACCAATCTCCTAAGTTTATCTAATGCATCTTTACCTGTTTTTACCTCTTCTTTAAACCTAGAAAAGACCTCCCTTGCCTTGTAATTAAAAAAATTTTTCAAGATATCATCTTTATTCTTAAAATATAAATAGATAGTTCCATCAGCTACCCCAGCTTCCCTGGCTATTTGGGAAACTGTGGACTTATAATATCCATATTTTGAAAAGGTCTTTATAGCAGCCTCAAGTATCTTTTCATACTTATCGTTTTTTCGAGATTCTTTTTCTTCCATTAGATCCCCTTAGATTATTTCTTTTGGGAATATTTTTATAACCTAGTAAAATTACGAACAAAAAAACTGAATGAATATTCATTCACGTTCCACTTAGCAAAATTTAATTAAAAATGTCAAGAGCAATAAAAAAAATAATAGGGAGAAATATATAGAAAAAAAGCACAAAATCCTAATTAAAATATCCACAAGTAAGCAATATACCACAGGAAGTATGCTTTCCCCTTCAAAAATGTGAAAAAAATTACGTTTTTTCTGAGGCCTATTGTATAAGTCTAAAGGCTATTCTTTAAATTTTAAATTATAGATTTTACTTCAAAACTATTATTTAATCCCATACAAAATCTTGCACAAAAAGCACATAATTGACAATTACATCACAAAAAGATAGTTAGACTATAGGCTTTTTATAAACACCGTTTGTGTTAATAAAATATTGGAGGTTATTATGTCTCAAAGGATAAGGATAGACCCTGTTACTAGGATAGAAGGACACCTTGCAGTTAAGCTAGATATTGAAAGAAAAGGAACCAAATATATAGTTGGCTCTGCATATTCTTTGGGCGAGATGTTTAGGGGATTTGAGGTGATCTTAAAGGGAAGAGACCCATTGGATGCCCAACAAATAACCCAAAGGATCTGCGGGGTATGTCCTATCTCTCATGGGATTGCTTCTTGTAAGGCCCAGGAAATGGCCTATGGAATTAGGCCTAACAAGAATGGTAGATTGTTGCAGAATTTGATTTTAGCCGCAAATTATATTCAATCCCATGTATTGCATTTTTATTTACTTGCTGCCCTAGACTTTATAGATATCACTGCAATATTAAAATACAGGGGAAAAGACCAGGAACTTCAAGAGATCAAGGCATGGGCAGAATCAAAGTTAAAGGCAGCCCAACTTGGAGAACCCTATGCACTTGGGCCTCTTCTCCCTAGATATGAAGGGGATTTCGATATAAAAGACCCTTCAATAAATATAGAATTTTTAAAGCATTATCTCATGGCCTTGGACATAAGGCGCATGGCACATGAAATGGGAGCAGTATTTGGCGCAAAACTCCCCCATGCCACTGCCCTTGTGCCAGGAGGCTGCACACAAGTGCCCCACGAAGAAAGGGTCTTATCTTATGGTTCCAGACTCAACCTAATAAAAAGATTTGTGGAACACATATATCTACCTGACGTCAAAGGGTTATTTTCCCTTTTACCAGAATATTGGAACATAGGTAGGGGATACAAAAATTTACTCTCTTATGGGGTCTTTGATTTAGGTTCAGGGGACACATTATTTAAAGGTGGAGCTATTATTTATGGAGACTACGAACCCTTAGATATTGATGCAATAGTGGAAGATGTAGAGTATTCAAGATTTTCATCCCCTTCTTCCCTGCCTCCAAACAGAGGACAAACTATTCCATTCCCAGACAAACCTGGGGCATACTCATGGCTAAAAGCACCAAGATACAAAAATCATCCAATGGAGGTAGGCCCCCTTGCAAGGATACTAGTTGATTACAAGACCCCAGGACCTTCTTTATTTAAAAATCTTGTAAAAAACCTCTTTAAAGAGCTTAAGGTTACAGAGCAAGATATGTATTCAGTTGCAGGGAGGCATATTGCCAGGGCCATGGAGCTTAAGGTCATTATAGATGCTGCATTTGAATGGTTAAATGATCTAGATATAGACAGCGCTCCTGCAAGGGATTTTGATTTAGTAAAAAAAGGAAAAGGTATTGGACTTACTGAGGCACCAAGGGGCGCATTGGGACATTGGTTGTCTATTTCAGATTACAAGATCGATAGATATCAATGTGTTGTTCCAAGCACATGGAATTTTTCACCAAGGGATCACAATAACTTACCTGGACCTGTAGAAAGGGCACTAAAATACACGCCCATAAAAGACCCCAAACAACCAATTGAGGCTGCAAGGGTTGTAAGGTCTTTTGATCCATGTCTGGCCTGCGCAGTACATTAATTTTTAAACATGGAGGCATATATAACATGAAAAAAAATATATCCAGAAGGGAATTTTTAAAAATCGGGGGATATTTAGCCACTGGCTTTGGCCTTTCTCAATATTATACAGACGTATTTGCAAGTGGACTAAACAATCTTGTATCTGGGACTCCCAAAATAATATG
This sequence comes from Desulfohalobiaceae bacterium, assembly GCA_027013815.1. Taxonomy (GTDB): domain Bacteria; phylum Desulfobacterota; class Desulfovibrionia; order Desulfovibrionales; family Desulfothermaceae; genus Desulfothermus. The sequence goes on from JALWFY010000181.1 coordinate 14,036, forward strand.
GTTACAGGCCCAATCCTGTAGTGGATGCTCTGTATCCTTTTTAAATGCAAATGGTCCGTATATCCAACAAATAATTACCGAACTCGTGTCTATTATGTTTCATCCCACTATCTCTGCTGCACAAGGGGATGTTGCAATAGACATTATAAAAAATGTGAGTTCAGCCGATTTTCCATTCATCTTTATTGTAGAGGGAGCAATTCCCCTTGACATGCCAAAGGCCTGCATGATTGGCGAAGAAACATTTGAAGATATGGCAATCCCTCTATTAAAAAGGGCAAAGTATATAATGGCTGCTGGAACCTGTGCAACTTATGGGGGTATCCCATCTGCAGAAGGAAATCCAACAGGCGCAGTGGGGGTCATGGATTTTATGAAAAATAAAAACATCCCATATAAAGGGCGACTTGTAAACTGCCCCCTCTGTCCCACTCATCCTGCTTCTATTATCGGGACATTGGCTTATCTGGCTGGGAAGGGGTATCCAGATGTAGATGAAAAATTACTCACCCCACATATGTTTTATGCCCATTCTGTTCACTACAATTGTCCCAGGTATCATTTTTATGAAAAAGGGATATTTGCGGATAAATTTGGTGACGAGGGTTGTTTGTTTAAACTAGGATGTCTAGGACCATTAAGTTACACTACTTGTCCATGGAGACAGTGGAATGGAGGGATCAACTGGTGCATTAGGGCTGCAGCCCCATGTATTGGCTGCTCCCACCCATATTTTGCAAAGTTCAAAGACTTTCCATTCTACAGAAAAGGAGAAAAATATCATCAGGTAAAATACCAAGAAAAGGACAGGACATCTAAATAAAATTAGTTCTTGGCCTTTGCTTAAAAAGATTATTATTTAGCACTTACAATTGAATCTCTGTTAGGAGGAAAAAACATGTCCATATCAAATAAAATATTTATAGCAATAATTTTAATAGTCTGTTCAGTGGCCATCATTGGTTCAACGTTTTCAATAAAATTAACTCAGCGTGGTTTTAACCTACTTTTAACTGATTTATCCCATTCCCTGAGCTCCATGGAAAAGGGAATAGAAGAAAATTTCTTGGATCTAGGGAAAAATCAAGGCATAGGTATCTTAAACCTTGCTGAAATAGCTGCAGGAGATTCTCTTCTCCCAGGAGAAGAGAAAAAATTTGACTATATTGCCAAACAAATTGGGACTCTAAAGGGGATAGAAGAATTTACCTTCTTTAATATGAACGGAAAGGCGGTCCTCTCTTCTGTAGATTCCCAAGTAGGGAAAAAACTCGATCCCTCTATACTTCAAAGGGCAAAAAAACAAAAAAATCCTATTATTGTCCAGGACAAAAATTCAATCCATATATACAATCCATTATTTATTGACTCTGATATGGCAAGATTTAATCCCCATTGGAGGGTTGGTGACTTTTTTGGAATGCTTTATTTAAAGATATCCAAAAAGAAACTAGAACACGTGATCTCAAACAATCAAAAACAAGTAAAAGAGATCTTGACCCAAGGGAAAAAGAGCCTGGCCATGATCAAACAAAAGACCATGTATACCTCATTGATTGTGGGAATAATTAGTATTGTATTGGGCATATTTATTATGTGGATTATATTGAGAAAATCCTTAACTAAGCCACTTAAACAGGTAGTAGAGGTCTCAAAGGCCATATCTAAAGGAAATTTTGACACTACAATAAAAATCCACTCCAAAGACGAGGTTGGACAGGTGGTGGAGGCACTAAACCAAGTAGCCCAAGCCACCAAAGAGATCGTAGACAACTTTAATGAGGCCGTTAAAAACATATCACACGGTTTTTTGAAATACAGAGCAGATTCAACTGGATTAGAAGGGGGGTTTAAGGACCTTATAGAAGGGGCAAATCGACTTGCAGACACTTTTGAAGATATAATAAACAGGCTCCCTGTTACCATATCCTGTTTTGATTCAGATTTTAATATTCTATATATAAATGAACAAGGTCAAACCCTTACTGGGAAAAAATTAACTGCCTTAAAAGGAGAAAAATGTTATAAAATATTTAATACTGAAAAATGCAATACTGAGGGTTGTGTATGTGCCATGGCATTGAAGACAAAAAAGGCACAAGAGATAGAGACATCTGCCAATATAAATAATAAGGAATTAGAGATAAGATGTACCGGGAATCCAATATTTGATAAACAGGGGAATATCATTGGATTTATTGAGGTATTAATTGATGAGACAAAGATAAAGACCCTGTATAAAAAATTACAAAAAACAATAGAGAGTGCCATAGACATCTCTTCCAGTCTTGCGTCTGCTGCTGAAGAACTTGCTGCACAGGCAGAAGAGGTGAGCAGGAGTGTAGATGAACAAGGGAACAAGACTGCTGAGATAGCCACTGCAATGGAAGAGATGAATTCCACTGTATTGGAAGTATCCAAAAATGCTGCCCATACTGCTGAAGGAGCGGAAGATACAAAAAAAATGACAGAAGAGGGCTCTAAGTCTGTTACTAAGTCCTTTGAAGTAATGAAACAGGTTCAACAAAAGGCCAATGAACTAATGAGGGACATGAAAGAGATGGAGACCCATGCCCAGGGTATTGGAGACATAATGAGGACTATCAGTGATATCGCAGACCAGACCAACCTACTTGCACTTAATGCTGCCATTGAAGCGGCTAGGGCAGGAGAGGCAGGCAGGGGTTTTGCAGTTGTTGCAGACGAGGTGAGAAAACTTGCAGAAAAGACCATGACCGCCACCCAGGAGGTAGGAGAATATGTATCAAAGATCCAACATTCCAGTAAGATAAATCTGGAATCCACCCAGGCTGTAAATAAGGCAATAGAAGAAAATATGAGACTTGCCAAGAGTGCTGAAGCAGTGCTGGAAAAGATGCTTTCCCTGGCCATTGGGACTTCAGATCAGATAAGGAACATTGCTACTGCCGCAGAAGAACAGTCAGCCACAACAGAAGAAATTACAAAATCTACTGAAGATGTTAATATAATCTCCCAAGAAATAGCAGAGACCATGTCTCAATCAGTTGAGGCAATAAATGCGTTAAATGAACTAGCTCAAAAACTAAACCGATTGATCGAAGACATGAGACATATGTAAAAGATATTGACATGAATGTTCTATGTCTATATGCTCTATTTTTTCATTAGGCAGGCTTATCTGCCCTATTTACAACCAAAACAATATACGTCCTTGCTTCCTAAAAGGTTAGGGGGCCAAGAGACCAAAAGGAGGTATTATGAAACCCAGAAAGTATGAGACGCTTATCTTATTCAATCCTGACATGGGAAATACCCAACGCCAGGAGGCCCTAGATGATCTTACCAATGTCATTGAACAGGAATACAAAGGCAAGTTATTACTCACTGATGATTGGGGCATGAGGGAACTAGCATATCCTGTTGAAAAGCATACTAGAGGGCACTATGTACGTATTGAATACGGGGTGCCAGGAGATGCTATTTCAGAAATAGAGAGAAAGCTCAGGTTAAATGAAAATGTATTTAAATTCCTTACAGTAAAACTTCAAGACAAATTCGAGATAGAGGAGGGATAAACATGGCTTTTAAATTTACACCCCGTAAAAAATTCTGTCGTTTTTGTGCAGATAAAAATTTGCCCTTGGATTACAAGAGGCCAGACATCTTAAAGGATTTTGTAACAGAGAGAGGCAAGATAATTGGAAGAAGAATCACTGGAACCTGCGCAAAACACCAAAGGAAGCTCACACGTGAGATCAAAAAGGCAAGACAGATGGCTCTTATGTACTACACCACTATTCATAGTGTAGAAGTGAATAAGAAAACACAAGGAGTGTAGTTATGAGGGTAATACTTCGTACAGATATAGAAAAACTAGGCAAATTAGGCGATGTGGTTGAGGTCAAGCGAGGATATGCAAGAAATTATCTTATCCCCAAGAGGCTTGCCATGCTTGCCACACCTTCCAACATAAAGGTCTTTGAACAAGAGAGAAAAAAACTAGAAGAAAAATTAAATGCGCAGAGATTCAAGGCCAAAGAACTTGCAGCAAAATTAGAAGAACAGGAAATCAAGATCCAAGTTCGTGTTGGAGAGGGAGATAAACTCTATGGCTCTGTTACTTCATCTAATATTGTAGAGATACTCAAAGAAAAAGGATTTGATATTGACAGGAAGAAGATAGTGTTAGACAAACCAATTAGGTCACTGGGAGATTATCAAATCCCTGTTAAACTATATCCAGGGGTAGTGGCCACCTTGAATGTCTCTGTGGTGAAGTACCAAGAAGAGTCCAATGACCAAGAGGACCAAGGTGAATAAGAATGCTAGGAGACCATTTTTTAATTCTCCTGAAAAAATCCTTCCTGAGTTAGTAAAAAAAATCCCTCCCAATAATGTAGAGGCAGAACAGGCGGTATTGGGAGGGATTTTCTTAGATAATTCCATATTTCACTCAATAATCGAGATATTAAAAGAAGATGATTTTTATTATCCAGCACATAGGACTATATTTAGGACCTTTATTGAACTATACTCGCAAAATATACCCATTGACCTTATTTCTGTAACAGATCACCTTGAAAAAAAAGGTCTATTAGAAGAAATAGGCGGCGCTGTATATATAGCATCTCTAACTGAGCAACTTGTGCCCTCAGCAAATGCTATCCACTATGCAGAGATAGTAAGGGAAAAGGCTATAAAAAGAGAACTTATATCAGGAGGTGCAAGGATAATCAACCTTGCCTATGAGTCCGATGAGGACACAGACACCCTATTAGACGAAGCAGAACAGTCCATCTTTCAGATCTCAGAATCCAGGGTACTCCCTAGGTTTAAGTCCAGCAGACAACTAGTGGAAGAGATATTTGAACAATTAACCACACGATATGAGAGAAAGGAATTAATAACTGGAGTCCCTACTGGATATAAGAAACTCGACGAACTCACCGCTGGATTGCAAAAAACAGACTTAATTATAATTGCTGGACGGCCCAGTATGGGAAAGACTGCCTTTGGTCTTAACATTGGTATAAGGGCGGCCTGTGAATTCGGAACACCTACTGCAATCTTTTCTCTGGAAATGTCCATGGAACAACTAATGATGAGGATGCTATGCTCCAGGGGAAGGGTAAATCTAAAAAATTTAAGGACAGGATTTCTCTCAGATGAAGATTGGGCAAGCCTATATACTGCAGCAGATGAGCTGTCAAAGGCCCCTATCTATATTGACGACACCCCAGCATTGGAGCCTTTAGAGCTCAGGGCTAGATGTCGCAGATTAAAGAGCGAAAAGAACCTTGGATTAGTGATCATTGACTATTTGCAACTAATGCATGTGCCTCAAAAAAAAGATTCCAGGGAACAGGAAATATCTTATATATCTAGAAATTTAAAGGCATTGGCAAAAGAAGTGGATGTTCCTGTAGTTGCCCTTGCACAATTAAACAGAAAGGTAGAAGAGAGAAAGGACAAAAGACCAATGCTTTCAGACCTCAGGGAGTCAGGGGCAATTGAACAGGATGCAGACGTAATAATATTTTTATATAGAGATGAGGTATATAACAAAAAAGAGGACAATCCAAAAAAAGGAATAGCTGAGATAATCATTGGGAAACAGAGAAATGGCCCTATTGGGAGCCTGGAACTTGCATTTTTATCCCATTGTACCTCATTTGAGGAATTGGAGAGAGATTAACATGATATTAAACTGAAGTTCCGAAAATTGCAGGTTAATATGAAAGACGGCGAAAGACTAAAGACGAAGACCATTAATATAATTTTGGATATTGAATTTTGGATTAATCCTTTTTTCATTCAAAACTTAGAATTTATAATTCAAAATTAAAATTAAAAAAAGCTCAAAACTCTAGGAGAATTTTATCATGGATAAGGAATTTTTACATAAAGAGGAGATGTTATCTAGAGACGAGCTGGAAAATTTACAGCTAAAAAGGCTTAAACAAACTATTGCCCAGGCCAAACAAAGTCTCTTTTATTGGGACAAATTAAAGGATATAGAACCAGAAGACATAAAAGACATAGAAGATATAAAAAAACTTCCCTTTACCACTAAAGACGACCTCAGAAACAACTATCCTGTTGGGCTACTTACTGAACCAGTTGCAAAGATGGTGAGGCTCCACGTATCCTCTGGCACCACAGGGACCCCAACTGCAGTTTTATATACACAAAAGGACTTAGATATATGGGCAGATCTAGTTGCCAGATGTATGTACATGGTTGGCATTAGACCCTGGGATATATTTCAAAATATCAGTGGATATGGACTATTTACAGGTGGTCTTGGGATACACTATGGAGCAGAGAGACTTGGCTGTTTGACTATTCCAGCAGGGGCAGGAAATTCTAAACGACAGATCAAGCTCTTAAAGGACTTCAGGGTATCTGCCATACACATTATCCCCTCTTATGCACTTCATTTATCTACTGTATTTGAAGAACTTGGCGAGGACCCAAAGTCCCTTCACTTAAAGATTGCCCTAATTGGTGCTGAACCACATTCTGAGGAGACCAGACGGAGGATCGAAGAAATATATGGTATACGGGCCTATAACTCTTATGGTCTCTCTGAAATGAATGGCCCAGGGGTTGCCTTTGAATGTAAGGAACAAAATGGGATGCACATATGGGAAGACGCATATGTAGTAGAGATTATTGATCCAAATACATTACAGCCAGTTGAAGATGGTCAAATAGGGGAGCTTGTGTTAACTACCTTGACCAGAGAAGGGATGCCTTTAATCCGGTACAGGACCAAGGATTTAACCTCTATTTTGCCTGGTGGATGTAAGTGCGGTAGGGTACATAAGAGGATAGACAGGATCACTGGCAGGTCTGATGACATGATCATCCTAAAAGGAGTAAATATTTACCCAATGCAAGTGGAAAAAGTGCTCATGTCTATTCCAGAGGTTGGGCAGAATTATTTGATCATACTTGAAAAACAAGGATATATTGACCAGATGAGGGTAAAGGTAGAGGTCAAGGACGAATTTTTTGTGGAGGATATGAGGGAGTTAAAAAAACTACAACAAAAAATAGCCAGAAAACTCAGAGAAGAAATCCTTATCACACCCAAGGTGGAATTAGTAGAACACAAGTCCATTCCTAGGGGAGAAGGAAAGGCCATAAGGGTGGTAGATAATAGATAAAAAAACAAATTTCATGGCTCTTTAAATCCAGGGATTAAACCAGGGGGATATTATCTATGGCACAAACATTTCCTGAATACAGGGGAAAGCTCGAGTATGTTTGTCAAATCTGTGGGAATAGGTACCCCAGTGATGAGCTCTTGTACACCTGTCCCAATTGCAAGGGGGTATTTCTACTTGAAGATATAAATTTCAATCAATTGAGAGAAACAAAGGGTGCATATTGGCAAAAAATATTTGATTCAAGGGCATCTACCAAGACCTATTCACTTCGTGGGATTTTTAGATACTATGAACTTATTGCCCCAATATTAGAAGATGAAGATATTGTACACCTTGGAGAAGGACATACACCCATTGTCTTTGCCTCCCCTGCTTTTCAAAAACAAATAGGACAAAAATTTGCATTCAAAAATGAAGGACAAAATCCAAGTGCATCATTTAAAGATCGGGGAATGGCTTGTGCCTTTAGCTATTTAAAACATCTTGTAAAAACAAAAGGTTATAAAAATATACTAGCTATATGCGCATCTACAGGGGACACCTCTGCATCTGCTGCAATGTATGGGGCATATGTGGGAGACCCAATTAAGAGCGTAGTACTCCTTCCCCATGGTAAGGTTACTCCTGAGCAGCTTGCCCAGCCCTTGGGAAGTGGGGCAATAGTATTGGAACTACCAGGGGTATTTGACGATTGCATGAAGGTAGTGGAATACCTTGCAGACAACTATAATGTTGCATTACTCAACTCTAAAAATAGCTGGAGGATCTTGGGGCAGGAGTCCTATTCTTTTGAAATTGCCCAATGGTTTGACTGGGACATGGGAGGTAAGGTCTTATTTATACCAATTGGAAATGCAGGAAATATTGCAGCTATTATATCAGGTTTTTTAAAACTATATGAATTAAATATAATAGACTCTCTTCCAAAGATCATTGGGGTCCAATCATCCCATGCAGACCCAGTATATAGGTTTTATTCTAAGGACAAGAAGTCCAGGAAATACTCTCCTGTTCCTGTAAAGCCATCAGTTGCGCAAGCTGCAATGATTGGAAATCCAGTATCCTTTCCTAGGGTAAAGGAACTAGTAGAAAAATTTGAATCCATGGGGGGACCAGGATCATTTAACGTAGTACAGGTAGAAGAACAAGAAATTATAGAAGGGATGTTAATAGCCAATAAAAAAGGACATATCGCTTGTACCCAGGGCGGTGAATGCCTTGCTGGACTCCTTCGGGCCAAGGAGCTTGGATACATTGAAAAGCACGAAATAGCTATTTTAAATGCCACTGCCCATTCATTAAAATTCTTAAAATTTCAACAAATGTATTTTGAAGATAGGTTTGACAGAGAATATGAAATCACGCCCAAAGAAGAGTTAAAAAACTTCCCAACGCTCCTAATAAACAAAGAAAAAAAAGAGTTTCTAACAGAGAGTGAGTTCTACAAAAATGCGGCAAATAATATAGTAAATATGTTAAAATTGAAAAAAAAAGATTAAATAGGACCAAACAGATATATGATACCTGAGAGGTAAAAATTTTAACTTAAAATAAATCTCCCATGCTGGTAAGT
>JALWFY010000182.1 GCA_027013815.1 Desulfohalobiaceae bacterium
TTTTTGAACACACCTCTCCCAGAATATTTTTTAAGGTCATAGGAGGAAATGCCACTGGCAAGGGATAGTGTTTATCATATTGGGTCATAGTTGCAATTGTACATAGATTGGGGACTACTGCCCTTTTAAATTCATTGAAGTCCTTTTTATATAAGCTCATAACCAACTGTCTTGCCCTATCTGCCCTAAAATTAAAAAAGAACACCCCATCCCCATCTTCCACCTTGCCAACTGGGTTACCCTCATTTGAGACAACTACCTTTGGTTCAATAAATTCATCACCCTTTCCTTTTTTATAATCTATTAGCACTGCTTTCACCACATCATTTACCCTCTCCCCTTTTCCCAATACAAGCATATCATAGGCAAGCTGAGTCCTCTCCCACCTTTTATCTCTGTCCATTGCATAATATCTACCTACCACACTACCTATTTCGCCGACCCCAATCTCTGAAATCTTTTGTTTTAGTTTTTTAAGATATTCTACTCCTGATGTTGGGGGGGTATCTCTACCATCTAAAAAACAATGGACTATTACGTTGGAAAGCCCCTGATCTTTTGCTAATTTCAATAGAGCATATATATGATTTTCATGGCTGTGGACCCCTCCATCGGACAGGAGCCCCATTAAATGGAGCTTAGACTCATTTTGTTTTACCTTTGCAAGCATATCAAGAAGCACTTTATTTTTAAAAAAAGAACCATCTTCTATTGATTTATCTATCCTGACTATATCTTGGTATACGATCCTGCCTGCCCCAATATTTAAGTGCCCTACTTCTGAATTTCCCATCTGTCCTTTGGGAAGGCCTACTTCTTCGCCACAGGCCTTTAAAATTGCATATGGAAAATTTTTGAGCAAAAAATCTAAATTTGGGGTATTTGCCTTAAACACTGCATTTACCCTCTCATCTTCTACCCCCATACCCCAGCCATCTAATATAAGTAATATTGTTGGCTTAAACATCCTCATGGGCCATCTCCTGTTCTTTAGTTTTTAGAGGGACCCTATTTGCTCCCCTCCATAGCCCTTCTAAATTATAAAATTTTCTGACCTCATCTAAAAAAATATGGACTATTATCTCATTTAGATCAATCAATATCCAATTTCCCAGTTTATAGCCCTCCATTCCCATATATTCCCATCCCATTTCTGCCACTTTGTCCAACAACCAATCTGCAAGGGCCTGGTTGTGTTTAATATTCACACCTGATGCAATCACTAGAACCTCGGTGATAGAAGAATATTCCCGGATATCTAGACCTATAACATCTAGGGCCTTTTTTTCCATTAACCACCCTACAATTGCCTCTACTTTCTGAAATAATTGATCATCCTTTTTTGATTTATGCATTTTTTCCCTCTTATCCTCCTTGTTTTTTGTGTATATAATAGGCTTTTTATTTTGAAAACGTGAAAAAAATCTACGTTTTTTCTAAATCCACCTTAGGCTAAGGGCTATTTGTTAAATTTTGAATTATAAATTTTGAATTTTGAATTAAAATAAGGAACAAAATCCCTTTTAAAAAATTAATCCAAAATCCAAAATTCAACATCCAAAATCATATTGGAGCCCTTTAGCCTTTTGCCACCTTTCATATTAACCTGCAATTTTCGGAATTTTAGTTAGTTATATATCATATCCCATACTTGACTTACATCCATTTATAATTGATAATTTTTACATAACAAAGAAAAAAATAAAACATCTCTTAATTAGTTTAAATCAATATTTTATGTTATAGTATCTTTGCTCTGAATAGTCAAAAATATTCTTTTTTTAGGAGGACAATGTTATGATGTATGATGTGGACAAAGAGACCTTGCCAAGGGAAGAACTAGAAGCACTCCAACTTAGTAGGCTAAAATATTTAGTGGAAAGGGTATATTATAATGTACCTTTTTATAGAAAAAAATTTGATGAATTAGGGGTTAGACCTGAACACATAAGGTCTTTAAAAGATGTAAAATACCTACCCTTTACTGAGAAACAAGACCTTAGAAATAACTATCCATTTGGCCTATTTGCTGTTCCAAAGGAAAACGTGGTGAGGATACATGCGTCTTCAGGTACCACAGGAAAGGCCACAGTCGTTGGATATACACAAAGGGATGTAAATAATTGGGCAGGCCTTATGGCACGCTCATTCATGTGCGCAGGGGTAACTAGACGGGATATTATACACAATGCTTATGGATACGGTCTATTTACAGGTGGGCTTGGGGCCCATTATGGCGCAGAAAAAGTTGGGGCCACCATAGTACCAGTATCTGGTGGAGG
>JALWFY010000183.1 GCA_027013815.1 Desulfohalobiaceae bacterium
CTTACTGCACATTCCCTTGGGCTTGGGACCTGCTTTATAGGGTTTATTGCCAGTACCTTGCCTTTTGCTCCATCTGTTAAAAAACTTTTGAATATAAAATATCCCTATGAGCTTGTACTTTCTATCTGTATTGGTTATCCAAAGGTAACTTATGATGATAAATTTATTGCAAGGGGTGAAGTACCTGTTAAATTTTTTAACTAATCCATTAAAAATAATATATGGGGAATTAGATAAAATGGCAAAAAAGAGATTAAATGAGATCTTTCCTGAAAAAAGGGTGGTCATAACTGGTGCTGGGAGTGGGCTTGGTCGGAGGCTGGCCCTGGATTTTGGATTTTATGGGTGGAAGGTTGCAATTTGTGATGTGAATAAAGATAGGTGTGACGAGACATTGTCCATGGTAAAAGACGTGGGAGGAGATGGGTTTTCTTTTAAGTGTGATGTGTCCCAATGGGAAGATGTGGATTTTTTTGCAAAGGAGACAGAAAAAGAATTTGGTGGGGTAGATGTGGTTATAAACAATGCTGGGGTTATTGTAGCAGGACTTATAGAAGATGTTGATATAGAGGATTGGAATTATATCCTATCTATTAATCTCATGGGGGTTGTTTATGGATGTAAGGCCTTTGTGCCTATGTTAAAGAGACAAAGAAAAGGGCATATTGTAAATATTGCATCTTCTGCTGGAATAGTTTGTTTAGCTAAAATGGCACAGTACAATGTGAGTAAAGCAGGAATAATTTCTTTGTCTGAGACCCTAAAAATGGAACTTTTCCCGTTTAATATTGGAATTAGCTGTATATGTCCTACTTTTTTTAAGACCAATCTAATGCAAGGGGCAAAATGGGGAGACAGGAGACAGATGGAGCTGGCTCAAAAATTTTTTGATAAATCTAGGGCCTCAGTAGATGATATTAGTAGAGATGTTTTAAAGGCCATAGAAAAGAATAAGATGTACGTTATAACCCAGTGGGATGGAAAAATCCTATGGTTTTTTAAAAGGATATGCCCATCTCTTTTTTACAGTGTGTTGTCCTGGGGATATAAGAAAAACATCTTTGAAAAAATCCTAAAAAGATAAACTCTGTTTAGTTTTTTATTGAGCCTGTGATAAATTCGGATTATTACGGGCATACAAAATGCTTTTATATGAGGGACTGATATGGAGTATGTAAAGGAATTTTTTGATACGAGAGACAGATTTGCAAAATTTGTTGGCATAGAAATAGTAGAGGTAAATAAGGGCAGGGCAAAGGTAAAGTTAGAGATAAGGGAGGAGCATTTAAATGGGGTAAATATAATCCATGGAGGAGTGTTGTTTTCCCTTGCTGATTATGCCTTTGCCATTGCCTCTAATTCTCATGGAAATGTGGCAGTTGCAATAAACTCCACTATTTCCTTTATTAAGGCAGTTGATAGGGGGACCATATTTGCAGAGGCAATAGAGATATCTAAGAATCCAAAGCTTGGCATATATAAGGCAGATGTGACCCATGAGTCTGGGGAATTGCTCGCAGTTTTTCAGGGCATGGTATATAGAAAAAAACAGGTCTTAGAAGATTGGTATAAATCTGTGAGGTGAGATATAAGTGGAAGAGATAATAAAAGATGTGTACAGGGTTCAAATTCCAATGCCCAAAAATCCCTTAAAATATCTAAACTCATATTTTATAAAGGGAGATAGATTTAACTTAATAGTTGATACAGGTCTAAATCACAAAGAGGCAGAGCGAATCCTCTTTAGTGCCATAAACGATCTGAGTTTTTTGCCTGGAAATACTAAGTTATTTATAACTCATATGCATTCAGATCATTGTGGGCTGTGCATTAAATTAAATAAAAAGGGCATGGATGTGCTTATAAATCCAATAGATGGGGAAGTTATAAATAATCCAATGAATTGGGAGAAAATGATAGGGTTTGCCAAAGATATGGGTATGCCCCATGATAGATTAAATGACGCAAGGATGGGTCATCCAGGATATAGATTTAGACCTATTGGTACAATGAAATACATTCCCTTAAAAGACAATGAGATTATTGACATGGGAAATTTTGTTTTTAGGACAATTCATACCCCAGGCCATACAAAGGGACACTTGTGTTTATATGAAGAAGAGAAAAAGTTATTTATTTCAGGGGACCATATTTTAATGGAAATTACTCCAAATATTTCACAGTGGCAGGAGGATACGTATCCATTACAAGAATACTTGTATAGCTTGAAGAAAATAAAGGACCTTAAAGTTGACTTAGTCCTTCCAGGACATAGGTCTATTTTTTCAGATCTAAAAAAAAGGGTAGAGGAGTTGGAGATACATCACAAGAAAAGACTTGATGAAGTATTTGATATTGTGGAAAGCCATCCTGGGATTTGTGCGTATGAGGTTGCATCTTTAATGAATTGGGACATGGATTATAGGTCATGGGAGGAATTCCCAATGGGGCAAAAATGGTTTGCAACAGGTGAGGCCCAGGCCCATTTAAATTATTTAGAACATATGGGAAGGCTTGTTTCAAAAAAAGCAGATAAGATAATTTATTTTGAAAAAGGAGTTATCAGTTGAAGGTCCCAGATATTTTTTATGATAAAGGAATAGATTCCTTTGAGAAACTCCTATATCTCATTGAGAATTCATATGATGGGTTTGTCTTGAGTGATAAAAAAGGCAATATTTTTTATGCAAATAAAGCAGTTGAGAGAATTACTGGTGGAAGACGAGAAGATCTATATGCAAAAAATGTTAAAGATCTTTTAAAAGAAGGCCTTATTATCAATGACAAGAAGAGCTTTTCTAAAAACATAATAAATATGAGTCATAGGACAATGACAGGGGTGGAGGTCTTTATAACCAGTGTGGCAGTTTATGATAAAAATGGTGATTTTCTATGTTATGTATCTAATTACAGGGAAATGGCAGAACTCAATGATATTCAAAGGGAACTAGAAGAGACACAGGCCAGGAGCCACACATATTATATGGAATTAAAGGAACTTAGAAATAGGTTTTTAAATCTGGAGGATGTAGTTGTAAAAAGCAAAGAGATGAACCTTATTGTGGAGAATGTAGCCAAATTTGCCCCAACAGATGCTCCTGTTTTAATCACAGGAGAATCAGGTGTTGGAAAAGGGGTTATTGCAAAACTCATCCACAAGATGAGCAATAGGTGTGAGGGACCTTTTATTCAGATAAATTGTGGGGCGATACCAGAGACACTCTTAGAAGCAGAGCTATTTGGTTATAAAAAAGGTGCGTTTACAGGGGCAAGCAAGACTGGAAAGCCTGGTATATTTGAAATGGCTCAAAAAGGCACTATCTTGCTTGATGAGATAGCAGAAATACCCTCAAAGCTCCAGGTAAAACTATTAAAGGCCATTCAGGACCAGGAGGTCTATCCATTGGGGGGTACAAATCCAGTTAAATTGGACGTGCGAATTATTTGTGCTACTAATAGGGATATAAAAAAAATGGTAGACAATGGGACATTTAGAAACGATCTCTATTATCGAATAAATGTTATCCCAGTCCACATACCCCCACTAAGGGAAAGGAGAGAAGATATAATACCCCTTGCATGTTATTTTTTGGAAAAGTTTTCTAAAAAATATAATAAGCAAAAGAGCTTATCACCTAATGTGTGTACTATGCTGCAGACCTATCCCTGGCCTGGAAATGTAAGGGAACTAGAAAACATAATTGAAAGATTGGTTGTTACCTTAGAAAAAGACAAAATATATCCCCAAGATTTACCTGAGAATATCTTAAAGAATACAACAAGCGAAAATTATTTAAATATCCCTTTAAAAGAGGCGAAAAAAAGATTAGAGACTGAGCTGATAAAGCAGATGTTAGCACAGAGTCGTAGCATAAGGGAAGCGGCCAGAAGGCTTGGGATAAATCATTCCACTTTGATAAAAAAAATAAAGGATTATAATATAAAAAAATAGATATAATTAAAGGGAAAGTTTGTATAAATTTTTTGCATTCCTTGCACTGTGTTCTTCCTTATCTAAGTTAAAAGATTTACTTTATTATATTGTTAATGTTAATTAACAATTAACACAATTTTCTAATGGATTTATTTGGCCCACAAAAACTATCAAAATATTAATTATCTAGGTCTATTTGGTTTAACTCTTTGATATAATTATATTTTTTATCTATATTTTAAAATAAAATTACCTATAAGAACACAAGAAAGATTTAAGCCTATACTTACTATATTTTTTATTTCCATATTTTTAACCCTCTTAAATAATTATATAAAACAATAAAAATGTTAGTATAAAATTATAAGGCACAAAAGTTGTATATGTACTATACAAATTATTATTTGGATTAACATATATCAAAAATCACTAGTGAGTATTTTTATAGGGGTTATCAAAAATATAACATATTGGAATTTTGAGACAAAAATTTGGGCATTAATTGACACCAAGCCAATATCAGTTATATTCTAATTCTTAATTATTAAGAGAAAAATCATAACCAAAGGAGGTCAAAGATGAAGAAAGGTGAAAAATTAGTTATTGTTGGATGCAGTGGATCTGGAGGACCTGCTGCAATGTTAGCCAGGAAATTAATGCCAGATATTGATATTACAGTAATTCGTAAAGAAAAATTCTTTATTGTGAGATGAGCATTACCACACGTTGTGGCCGGTCTGGCCGCAGGTGAATCTATTGTAGTTCCAGACAAGATGTTAGAAGATGCAGGTATCAAAATGGTTGTAGATGAGGTAACAAAGATAGATCCAGGGAAAAAAGAGGTGTATACTGCTAGTGGTAAGGGATTTCAATATGACAAATTATATCTGGCAACAGGGTCTAGGCCATTTATACCACCCATTGAAGGCAAGGACCTTGAAGGTGTTGTGACTTTACGTGGACTTAAAGATGCTGAAAAAATAAGGACATTCCTTTCTGAAAAACAACCTAAAAATATAGTATTTATAGGTGCTGGATTTATTACAATGGAGGTTGCGTCTCTTTTAATGGAGAATATGCCTGGGAGATTTAATATTACAGTTGTTGAACTCATGGATCGTCCCCTTCCCCTTATGCTTGATAAGGACATGGCTGATCTGGTAACTGAATACCTAACAGAAAAGGGACTTAATATCCTAACAGGTGAAAAGGTGGAAAGGATATTGGGCAAAGATGGCAAGGTTTCAGGTGTTGCTCTGGGATCAGGAAAAGAATTAGATGCAGATATGGTGTTTGTAAACGTTGGAGTTAGACCCAATGTTGAACTTGCCCAAGAAATAGGGTTGGAAATGGGCAGGTTTGGAATAAAGGTAAACAAATATCAAGAGACCTCTAATCCAGATATTTTGGCAGGTGGCGATTGTGTGGAAAAGTACAATTTTATCACAAAAAAGCCTACTGGCGGAAGATTGAGGGGACCTGCTGTAATGCAAGGACGACTAGCAGCAAAGCGTCTTGCTGGATATGACATTGAATTTCCAGGGGTAGTGGATGCTGGGGGGTGTAAGCTATTTGATATGACTGTGACAGCTACAGGTCTTAGCGAGACAAATGCTGCAAGAGAGGGGTTTGAAACTGTGTGTGCCACAGTGGACTCTCGTAGTAAACACAGGATGATTCCAGGAATGAAACCCTGGAGGATAAAACTCATATTTGATAAAAAGACCCAAAAACTAATAGGTGGGCAGATTGTGAGCCATGCGATCCCACCAGCAAGGGAAATAGATGCCATCACTGCGTTTATCTTAGGTGGCAAGACTATATCTGATTTAACCACCTTTACATCAGCCTGTAATCCTGACATATCTTCTGAACCAAGTGCAGAGCCAATTACTATAGCAGCAGAACAGGCATTGCAAAAATTAAAAAAATCTTGATAAAATCATTGTGTTCCCAAATAAGATGATTTATCTACCTCCTCTTTGAGAGGTAGATAAATCATCTAACCCATATAATTTTATGGTATTATTTACCTCCATAATCCTCCATATTAATATAATTAACTACTTTTAATCCTTAACCCCTCTTTAAGACAAATCAATTGGCCTCCTATTGATAAATCATACACCAAATGAATATTTTTAATGGTCTAAAATGTAACCAGTGGTTTTCTTATGAACCATTTTGTTGGCCTGATAGTTACACTATTTAATTGTGCGTATAATATCTATTATTAATAACCTACTGTTTTTTATGGTTGAAAATATAACCATATAAATTGATTTGGTGAGTATATGGCTAATTAATACAGATAGTTATAAATGGCATAATATGTGCTCAAAACGAAGAAAAGAAATAAGGAATAGGAGATTAAGGACATGGAGTTAAATGATATTAAGACAGTATTGGTACTTGGAGCTGGGACCATGGGGCAACAGGTGGCCCTAATTATATCCCTTTATGGTTTTGATGTGTGTTTATATGATATAGACAAGAATATATTAGATAAGGCTTTAATAAGGATAAAAAGATTAGCACAAGAACTTATACAAGGTAAAAAGTGTACAAATAAGCAGGTGCAAGGGGCCCTGGCCAGGCTCCAATTTTTTACTGATCCAGAACAAGCGGCCTTAGATGCTGATTTTTTGATTGAATCTGTGCCTGAGGATCCATCTCTAAAGGCAAAGGTCTTTGCCCAGTTCAATGAGCTTTGCAGAGAACACACTATTTTCACAACTAATACCTCTTCTTTGATTCCTTCTATGTTTGCACATGCTACAGGTAGACCAGATAGATTTGCTGCCTTACATTTCCACGATGTACGCATAACAAATATTGTGGATGTGATGCCCCACCCTGGGACATCAAAGAAAACACTGGATCTAATAATAGGTTTTGCAAGGGCGATTGGTCAGGACCCAATTGTGCTTAAAAAAGAAAATCATGGATATGTATTCAATGCCATGCTCATGGAATGGCTAAAGTCTGCTCTGACCTTGGCAGCAAATAAAGTGGCCAGTATCCAAGATATTGATCGTGCATGGATTGGGGTTATGAATTCACCCCTTGGTCCTTTTAGGGTCATGGACAGTATTGGCCTAGACACGGTTTGGAAGATAACTGACTATTGGGCCCAAAAGACCAATGATTCACAGGCAAAGAAAAATGCCTTATTTTTAAAATCTTATGTGGATGAGGGCAAGTTAGGTATAAAAAGTGGTGAGGGTTTTTATCTGTATAAATGAGAATTAGCTGATCATTTATTAAAAATTAACATAAAGGAGAATTTTATGGGCGTAAAGACTTTTGAAGAATATTATAACAGGCTAAAAAAAATGAGACCAAATATTTATATTGACGGTCAAAAGGTGGATAGGACTGATGAGAGGCTCCGTCCTGGTATAAACGTGATCAAAGAGACTTATGATTGCTCAAATAACCCTGAATTTGAAGATATATGTGTGACCACATCCCATCTTACAGGGGAGAGGATAAGCAGGTTTTGTCATATTCATCAAAGTGTAGAGGATCTACTCAAAAAACAATTAATGACAAGGCTTTTATGCCACAGGGTAGGTGGCTGTATTCAGAGGTGCATGGGCATAGATGTGATGAATGCCCTATCTGTTGTCACTTATGAGATGGACCAACTCCTTAAAACAGATTACCACACCCGTTTTAACAATTATTTAAGATATTTTCAGGAAAATGATTTGTGTGCAAATTGTGCTCAGACAGATGCAAAGGGGGACAGACTTAAAAGACCACATGAGCAAAAAGACAAGGATATGTATTTACGAATAGTGGAGACCAAAAAAGACGGTATTGTGGTTAGGGGGGCAAAACTGCACAATACCATTGCCCCTTATGCAGATGAGATAATTGCTATTCCAACAAGGTTTATGACAGAAAAGGACAATGAATATGCAGTGGCCTTTGCCATTCCAGCAGATACAGAAGGGGTTAAGATCGTAGCAAGATATGCATATCAGCACAAAAGAAAGCATCTAAAGGCCCCTATAGCTGAGTTTGGGGATGCTGAATCCTTTACTATATTTGATGATGTGTTTGTTCCCAATGAGAGGATATTTTTAAACGGCAAGGCAGACCCAAGACAGACCCCATTTGCAGGTTTCTTGGCCTTGCTTTTTGCGCATTTTCACAGACATTCTTATACAGGATGTAAACCTGCAATAAGTGAGGTCCTTGCCAGTGCCACTGCCCTTGTAGCTGAATACAATGGCATAGAAAGAGAATCCCATGTAAAGGAAAAACTTTCACATCTAATAGGCACTGCAGAGCTTGTTTATGCTGCAGGTCAGGCAAGTGCCTATAGGGGAGAAAAATCTAAGTCTGGTACATATATCCCAGATGAAATATTGACCAATGTGGGAAGGAGATTGGCTGGGGAAGAGATATACAATGAATATAAGATACTCTGTGATATTGCAGGGGGCCTTGCTGCGACACTTCCCTTAGAAGGGGACTTTTATGCTGAGGAAACAAAAGACCTTTTAAATAAATATATGAAGAGGAATCCAGATATCTCTCCTGAGGATCAACATAGGTGCTTTAGGTTTATTGAAAATGTCTTGGTCTCGGAATTTGCTGGTCTCATGCAGGTTGCAGGACTACATGGTGGGGGATCTCCTCAAATGGAAACCATTACCATGATGTCAAGGTATGATCTAAATTCTTTAAAGAGCATTGCCAAGTATCTGGCAGGAATAGAAGATAAACTTCCTAGGTATGAAAGACCCACAGTGACCCCAGAGAAGATGTTAGATAGGTTTCGCAAACTTTTTGGAGGAGCAAAAAAGGCTAGTACATAATATTCCTATAAATTATACTCTAATTTTGGGGGTATGAATTTATATGTTTTTATGGTAGTTAGATCTAAATCATTATGGTTTTTTAAGACATTAAAATAAGCTAGAATTATTCAACCTTGGAGGATAATTATGTCCAGGCCTTTGGTTTCTATTGTGGGATATAAAGACCCTTATAATTCATTAAAACAGGCCATTGACCTCTGCTTTGGGATTGAGGATTTTAAGGAACAGGATAGGGTCTTGATAAAACCCAATTTAGTTGCTTGGGATTTTGAACTCCCTTTTCCCCCTTTTGGGGTGGTCACAACTGCGGTTTTAATGGAAGCCCTTATTAAGATATTACATGATGCAGGCCTTCATCATATAACAATTGGAGAGGCCCCATTAAATGTTCACAAAAAGGATATGGGACATGCTATATTTAAAGAAATGGGGTTTAATAAGTTGCAGGAAAGGTATGGCGTGGAATTAGTTGATTTTAATGTAGATGAATTTGAAGAAGTGGATTTTGGCGATTTTACCCTATCTCTTGCAAAAAAGGCCCTTGAGGCAGATAAGATAATAAACTTTCCTGTCCTAAAGACTCATAACCAAGCAACTGTGTCCCTTGGGCTCAAGAATTTAAAGGGGTGTTTAAATAGAAAATCAAAGATGTTCTGCCACAATAAAGACAGGGACTTAAATTACATGTTTCCCCATATCATAGAAAAACTTCCAATTGCCCTAACTATCATAGATGGAATTTTTGCCCTGGAAAAGGGACCAGCTCAGACAGGCAAGGCATATAGGAAGGACCTAATCATTGCGTCAAAGGACCCATTTGCATGTGATGTGGTTGGCGCCAAGATCCTAGGATATGATGTAGAAGAGGTTGAGCACCTAAAATATTATGCAGAGATTCATGGGCTTGGTGATAGAATTGAAGATGTTGACATAAAAGGAGAGGATATTAAAGCTCATATTGAGCGAATTGAGTATGATTGGGAATGGACTGAAGAAGATACCATGCCCAAGGGATTTGAAAAACGGGGAATATCAGGTATTGCAATTAGAAAGTATGATAACACCCTTTGCACAGGTTGTTCAATGATGTATAACCCTATGCTTTTGCTTGTCATGTCTGCATTTAAGGGTGAGCCATTTAAAAATGTGGAACTGGTTTCAGGTAAAAAACAGATTGCATCAAAGGGATATGATTATACAGTATTATTTGGAAATTGTGCTTGTAAATTAAATAAGGACAATCCAAACATCAAAAACCCCATTTTAATAAAGGGATGTCCACCTAAATTTGATAAGATCATAGAGGGTTTAAAATTAGCAGGCCTTGAATGTAATTATCAGGAATACTTGGCATATAGACAATATATTTTCTCAAGATATAAAAAGGATGATGGCTTTGATATGGAACTCTATTCAATAAAATAGATAAAAATATCAATATTATTAAATTAATTTGTGATAATACAACAAAAAAGCACCATGAGATAAAATCATGGTGCTTTTTTGTATAATAATTAAGGACCCTTTAATCTCTTTTAAAGGATGTCCTCTTTCTGGTAATTACAGCAAGTCCAATCATCCCAGTCCCCAATAGGAACAATGTGGCAGGTTCAGGTGCATGGGCAATTCCCTGTCCCATGAGATTGTCGTTTCCACAGCCAATGGTGAAATGGGCAATGAACTCTGTATTTTCTGGTAGGAAAGATAGGTCAATGGTAAATGCATTGTGATTTCCTCCCAAAAGACCAGTAGTTGAATCAGATAGGTTTTCATAGTATGAAATAGATCCCATATAAATTGGATCTTGGTTTTGCTGAGGATTATATCTCCAAGGATTGGATCCATCATTTTGGCGATAATAGACACTTATAAGGCTATTATATGTTTTGTCTATTTCATATACCTTATATGTTAGATTATTAAAATCCAGGTCCACTGCATATTCATATCCATAGTCATAAAAGTATTGTTTTTGACCATTCCCAGAAAGGCTGTCTTTATACTTACCATCTAGTCCGTATATGGCATCTAGGTCTGTATCAATAAAAATATCTCCAGATGTATATCCTTCTTCACCTTGTTTAAAATCAAATCCCCCTACAGTGGTAAGTTTAAAATCATTTAAAAAAAATCCCTCTAAGTCCCATGTTTGATTACCCACACAACCAGGTTCTACTTCTTGATCTTCTCTATCAGAATACCATGAATTATAGCTTCCTATGCTGTTATCACTGATTGTAATATTATTTCCAAAATCTAGTGCATAGATATTAGGACAAACAAATATAAAAGTGAACAAGAGAATAAAGATTGTTTTTTTCATAAAATGCATGTATGAGTCCTCCTTGAATTAGTTTCATTTATTTTTATTCAAGATAAATGCCAATTTTTTAATAAATATAACTTAGTGAAATAAAAAGATATTTGTTTTTGTTGTTTAAAATTATGAAAAAGATTTCATTTGTTGTGGGCAGCATGATGAAAAAGATTTCATATTTGATTGGAGTTAGAAAATAAGAGTCATAAAGTAATAAGAGTTTTTTCAGGTGATATATTAATAAGTTATAAAGGTTAAAATCTTGTCTGTTGCACGAAAAAACAAGAATAAATTAATTAATGGGTTGCACGTGTTTAGGTTTTGCTGTTAATTTTGACTAGATAATAAGTTGATTGTATAGTTATAAACAAGCTATTTAACCTTTACTCACAACCCTTAGTCAAGTGTGCAAATAAAGATAAAGTTGAAAATGTATATGTGAAAAATAATTCACATTGACCTATAGTATGCCTAGTATTTTATTTTTTAATTTTAAATAGGGGGGATATTTATGAAAGAGAACTTAAATCCTTTTCACATAGCCCAGCAACAATTGGATGAGGCGGCTGAGTATTTGGGATTGGATGAATCTACCCATAAACTCCTTAGATGGCCTATGATGGAGTTGCATTTTAGGATTCCTGTTAGGATGGATGACGGGAGCATTAAGGTATTTGATGCCTTTAGAGTTCAATACAATACTGCTAGAGGGCCTGCTAAAGGTGGTATAAGGTGGCATCCCGATGAGACCATAGATACAGTGAGGGCACTTGCTGCATGGATGACTTGGAAGACCGCAGTGTTAGATTTGCCCCTTGGTGGGGGTAAAGGAGGGGTTGTGTGTAACCCTAAGGAACTTTCAGAATCAGAAAAAGAGAGGTTGGCTAGGGGTTATATTAGGGCAGCAGGGAAGCATTTAGGTGTGTTTCAGGATGTGCCTGCCCCTGATGTGTATACCAACCCTCAGATCATGGCATGGATGATGGATGAATATGAGACCCTGGTAGGAGAAAAACATCCTGGAGTGATAACTGGAAAGCCCCTGGCGCTTGGAGGTTCTGCAGGTAGAAAGGGGGCAACTGCAAGGGGAGGGATATATGTGGTCAGGGAAGCTGCTAAGGTCATGGGTATTGACCTACAGGGCAAACCATTTGCCATCCAAGGATTTGGTAATGCTGGACAACATGCAGCTATATTAGGGCAGACAATCTTAAAGATGAAATTAGTTGCTGTTTCTGATTCAAAGGGGGGGATCTATAATCCAAATGGATTGGATATAAAGGAATTAATAGAGCACAAGAGGATGACTGGTAAGGTCTCAGGTTTTAGGGATGCAGAAGAGATAACAAATGAGGAATTGCTAGAATTAGATGTAGAGGTACTATTCCCAGCTGCCCTTGAAAATGTGATAACCGAAGAGAATGCCAGTAGGTTAAAGTGTAGGATATGTTGTGAATTGGCAAATGGACCTACCACCCCAGAGGCGGACCACATCCTTTTTGACAAGGGTATTTTAGTACTTCCTGATTTTTTGGCAAATGCAGGTGGGGTCACTGTATCTTATTTTGAGCAAGTACAAAATGCATACAATTTTTATTGGGAATTAAAGGAAGTACAAAGACGGTTAAATAAGAGAATGACAAGGGCATTTATGGCAGTCTATGAGATGCATAAACAGGAAAATATACATATGAGAAAGGCTGCTTATTTAGTGGCTGTATCTAGAGTGGCTGAGGCATGTAGACTCAGGGGATGGGTATAAAAAAAGAGTCAAGCCATGGATTTTTATACGTATCCATGGCTTAAAGATAAAGGTCTATCTCTGTATCTACTATTTTTTTGGCTATTTGTTTTGAATCTATTTTATATTCTCCTGAATTAATTTTTTGCTTTAAATCTTCTATCCTATCTCGCCTTACGTCAGGACCTTGTTTTACTGTGTCAATTAACTCATTTAAGACCTTTCCTTGGGAAGACAGATTTACTGTATCAGAAGAATAGCTAAGGTTTGATGACTTGGCTTGTTTTTTTAAAGAAATATCTTTATCTTGTTCAATCTTTTTTTGATTATATACACTTATTTTATCAAACACACCTTTAATAACCATCATCTTTTCCTCCGGCTAGTGGGCTCCTTTGTCAAGTAGAAAGAGTAGAGTTAATTTTATTATAAGTTAGATCCCATAGCCTTTTAATAATTTTTTCTTGTTCTATAACATCAAGCTCCTCTTTATCTTCTCTTCGTACCCTTATTGATTTTTCTTTAGGATTAAATTCAAATAAAAGTTTTTTATCAAATTCTTTTTCCAGTTCTTGTTTTATTTCTTTTACTAATCTAGGCTGCTTTTTGGCCGTTAAAAGGTTATTTACTATTTCTTTGCTCAGTTTTGCAATAAGTTCCCTTTTTATTCCTTCCTGGGAGAGGGAGACTTGATCCTCTGATTCTGTGTCTATGCCCAACGATTTTTTAATAGCAAGGATCCTCTTTGACCTAGTGAGTTGATGGTGATATTGCTGTAGGGCATTTAAAATTTTGGGAGTAGTCACTACCTTCTCCTGTACCTTTTCTTACTATCTTTATCGGAAGGATATAAAAAAACTTAAGTGATAAATTAAAAAATTTTTATTTTTTTTTAACCTATCTGTCAAACATAAACTTTTTAAAGACAACTAGGGGATATGTTAAATTTTTTTACCTATTACCAAAAAACTCAAATTAGACCTTATTGAATTATACATGTTAGGATTTTGTTATTAGCTAATTCTGTTTTATTAAAAGAAAAGGATACATACAATTAGAATGTTAGTTGCAATTAAAAAAAAAATCTTTTACAAGTGGAACACTCACGTGAGTGGAATAGTATATTTATTGGTCAATATAGGTTTTTAAATTTCATAGGTTATATTGGGAAATATTAAATTGTTAACTCCTTAAAAATCAGGAGGGGTTAAATTGGGTCAGACAATAAGATTTGGAGTATCTCTGGATTCAGATTTATTAGAACGCTTTGACAATTTGTGTGAGGAAAGGTGTTATCAGACCAGGTCCGAAGCCATTAGGGACCTTATTAGAAAGGAGTTAGTGCATAAAGAGTGGGAAGATGAAAACAGGGAAGTTACAGGGACCCTTACCCTGATCTATGACCATCATGTAAGTGATCTTTCTCAAAAAATGACTGAGATTCAACATAAGTCCCTAGATGTTATAATTACTTCCTTACATGTGCATATAGACCACCATAATTGTATGGAGGTATTGATCTTAAGGGGACCTGTGAAAAGGATAAAAGAGGTTTCTCAAAGACTTCAATCCACAAAAGGTATTAAATATGGCAGCCTTAACCTTTCAACTACAGGTAAGGATCTTGTATAATGGAAGATGTACAAAGTACCACCCCTTCAGTTTTGATTCCAATTGATAGAGTAGGGGTAAAAGATTTTAGATACCCAATTGTGGTGAGAAAGAAAAATAATGGTATCCAACACACAGTGGCCCAGGTCAATTTATACGTGGATCTGCCCTCAGAATTTAAAGGTACTCACATGAGTAGGTTCGTTGAAGCCTTGCAAGAGTGGTCAGGGGTATTAGATTATCACAGCTTCAAGGAACTCCTAAAAGATATCCAAAACAGGCTCAAGGCCAGGAAATCTCACCTTTCAATATCCTTTCCTTTTTTTAGTGAACACCATGCTCCCCAAAGTGGGATCAAAGCATTGATGGACTACCAGTGTTCTTTGTTAGGGGAATTGGAAGAAAATAAACTCTCTTTGTTTTTGGAAGTAAATGTGCCTGTTATGACTGTTTGTCCATGTTCCCTTGCAATAAGCGAAAATGGGGCCCATAGCCAAAGGGCAATGATTAAGATCAAGTGTCAATTCGATGGATTGTTGTGGGTGGAGGACCTAATCTCCATTGCCACAACCTCTGCCTCTTCCCCTGTGTATGCTCTACTAAAAAGAGTTGATGAAAAATTTGTCACAGAGACTGCCTTTTCAAATCCGATGTTTGTGGAAGACGTGGTGAGAAGGGTCGCTGTGAAACTAAAAAAACACCCCTTGATTAATTGGTTCAGGGTAGAAGTGGAGAGTTATGAATCCATTCACAATCACAATGCATATGCTTGTATAGAATCAAGGATGTGATTTTCATTACAATATTTCCTCTATGGAATTATTATTTCCTACAATCACTATAATTGGCTTATGATTTTCAATCTCATCAGGTGTGAGATATGTATATGCGGCGATTATAACATTGTCTCCCACAGCTCCTTTTAGGGCAGCTGCTCCATTTAAACAAATTTGTCCTTCTTTCCCTTCAATCACATAGGTGGTGAGTCTATTCCCATTAGTAGAGTTGTACACATCCACTTGTTCATTTACCATTATCCCTGAAGCCTTGAGGAGTTTTGGACATATGGCAATTGAGCCTCTGTATTTTACATTTGCCTCTGTGATTTTAGCATTATGGATCTTTGCTTGAAGAAAACATCTAAGTGCCATTTTGTCATTTTACCTCCAATAAAATATTGTCAATGAGCCTTGCCTTTCCAAGATATATTGCAACAGCCAGGATTGCCTCTTTATCAATGGTTTTTACAGGCGTTAGATCTGTTGGATCTACGATTTCAATATAGTCTATCTCTCCAGAAGGTATATGTTCCATATAACACTCTGATAGTTTTGAGATTATGGTCTCGCTATCCCTTACTCCGTTTTTTGTCCATTCACATGCCTTTTTTAGTCCTAGATAGATATTTGCTGCTTGTTTTCTCTCATCTTGAGTGAGATATGAATTCCTTGAACTCATGGCAAGGCCATCTATTTCTCTTACAATTGGTCTCCCAATGATTTTTACTGGTACATTTAGGTCCTTTACCATCTTTTTTATAATTACAAATTGTTGATAATCCTTTTTTCCAAAGATGGCAAGGTGGGGATTTACTAAGTTAAAGAGTTTTAATACAATTGTGCATACCCCTTGGAAATGACCTGGTCTGCTTTTGCCACAGAGGTATTGTGCTAGCTTAGGGACAGATACCCATGTGCCATGATCTGGTTCGTAGATAACGTCTTTTTCTGGAGCAAAGATATAGTCAACACCAACTTCTTGTGCCATTTTTGTATCCCTTTCAAAGTCCCTTGGATAACTATTATAATCTTCCTTTGGACCAAATTGAGTAGGATTAACAAACAATGATACAAATACAATATCAGAATTTTCCCTTGCCCATTTCATTAGGGATAGATGTCCTGCATGGAAATAACCCATGGTTGGGACTAAAGAGATAATTTTTCCTGAACATTTGAGTCGTGATGTTAGTTCTTGGATCTCTTTAGGATCATTTATTATATCCATAACAATACCCCTGGTTAAAATTATGCAAAAGCTATTTTTGGAAGATTATATTTATGCCATTGAATCTACGAGGTCAAGCTAGTTTTTGGGTAAATATAGAAAAATTTAATAGAGCACTTGTTCTAAACAAAGTCCTTTGGCTGGGGCAGTCATGGGCAGGAGTGTGCGGTCCTTTTTTTCAATAAGTTTTGATAGTGTTGAGATATCCATTTTCCCTTTTCCAATACTATATAAAGAGCCCATGATATTTCTAACCATTTGTTTTAAAAAACTATTTCCAATAAAATAAAATATCTTTTCCTCAGGGAGGGTGCCTGGAGTGTAAAAGATTTTGTAAATCTTTCTCACTGTATTTTTTACTGGAGTGCCAGAATTTTGAAAACATTTAAAGTCTTTTTCTCCAATAAGTAATTTTGCTGCATCTAACATGGCTCCTAAATCCAGAGGTCCTGTTTTCCAACAAAAAGGTCTTTTGTTTGGGAGGATATAATTGGATTGGGTCCAGATAGTATAGGAGTAAATTTTTGCAACAGAACTGTATCTTGCATGGAAATTTGAGTCCACATAATCCACATCTAAGATGGATATGTCATCAGGTAATTGGCTATTTAATGCCTTTTGCCAGGGTATATGTTTTTTTGAAACAGGGATATCTAGATGGGCCACCTGTCCTAGGGCATGTACCCCAGCGTCAGTGCGACCAGCGCCATAAATCCTAATAGGGGATTTGAGTATATTTTTAAGGACTGTTTCAATACAACCTTGCACTGTCCTCTCGTGGGGCTGGAATTGCCATCCTGAAAAATTGGTACCTATATATGCTATTTTGAGCTTTAGTCGAATTTTTTTCATGAGTTATTTCCATGTATTACACTAATTTCCTGATCCTATTTCCCAAATGGAGTTTGAAATGCAGTAAGGGCCTCTGATAGGTCTGCTGCTTTTTTGGGATCCATGTTTGTCAATATCTCTCCAGCGATCCTTCCTCTCATCCCTGCCAAGATTTTGACTGCTAGGTCCTTATCAAGGGTCTCTAGGACCTTTGCTGCCCTGGCAGGGTCCATGTTAGAATATACGTTCACTAGGTGTTTGATTTTTTTGTTTTTTAATACTTCTGCCTTATTGATTAAGTATTCTAGTTTTTGAGCTAGTTTTTGTTCTTCTTTTAATTTTTTGTCAATCTCTTTTTTTAATTCTTTTAACATTTGTTCTTTTCTTTTGAGCTCTGCTTCTTTTACACGTAATCTTTCCCATTGTTTTGCAAGTAATTTGTCCACTGGCCTTGGAATTATATCTGAGTTTGTTTCTGCTGCCTGAGCGTCTTTTACCTGAAATATCGATGGAGAGATAGGATTTTTCTTTAAAATGGGGTCTTGTTTTTTAATATGTTGTGTTTTTTCTATTTTAGAATTACTGGGTAAAATTTCCTGGAATAGGGAAAATGCTAGCAAAGACCCTTTTAGGGCTGAAAAAAATACAAGTAAAATTAATACATTATTTAAAGAGACCTTGATATCTAATGGTAGAAATTTCATCAATCTCCTTTTGTTCTTTTTTCCTTTCTTCATACTCATACCTTTTCTTTTGTTGCTCTCTAAGTTTTTCGATTTTTTTTCTTTCTATGGTTTTACTTATAAGGTCTTTTTTTAATTCTGTGACCCTATAGGTTATTGTCTCCAACTCTCTCTCACACCTGGCTAGATCTGCTAATAGATTTTTTTCTGTGTCAATGAATAGACTAATTAATTCAGGTGAGCTTGGGTTTCCTTGTCCCATGAGCACGCTTATATATTCTAAACCTTTTTTTATATCTTGTATTTCCTGTATCTTGGCAGATAACTCCCTTTGGGCCTGTCCAAGTCTTATCTTGGCCTCTTCTTCTAATTGTAATTTATAATCTAATACCCTTTGAAGGGAAAAATTGAATTTAGCCATATAATTTTATTTATTCAAAAAATAGGCCAAGTCTTAATATTTTAAGATATAAAATTTTGATGAATCTTAAGAGATTATATTAAAATAGATGACATAAAAAGGCTACTAATTTATGTAGCAAAAAATAAAGGTGATTTTTTGGTTAATTAACACAAATAAAAAAACAAGGGTTCAATAACTTGCAACCCCTATAAAAAATGTATAATCTTTGCATTCAAGAGAAATTCATATAATTTTTTAATAAAAGGACTAGGTCCAATGAGGGATAAAAGGAGCATTTATTTAAATACAATTCCAATTAAAGAGGCAATAGATAGAGTTAAGGAGTATCTGGATATTGAGGTCAAAGAAGAGGTAGTTGAGACCCATAAGGCCATAGATAGGATTACATCTAGACCAATTTATGCTATTTATTCTTGTCCAACGTATCATAGTGCTGCCATGGACGGTATATGTGTTAGGGCGGAGACTACCTTTGGTGCTAGAGAGGGTGCTCCCAAAAGATTGAAAAAAAGTAAAGATTTTTTATATGTGAACACTGGAGATCCCATACCCCAAGGATTTGATGCCGTTATTATGATAGAAAATGTTCAGGAAATTGACGATGATACAGTGAGTATAGAGAAGAGCGCATATCCCTATCAATATATTAGGCGAATTGGGGAAGATATTGTTTCCACAGAGATGATAATCCCTCAAAATCATAGGATTACCCCATATGATATTGGTGCCCTTTTGTCCGGGGGGATATTTGAATTATTTGTAAAAGAAAAGATAAAAATAAAGATTATACCAACAGGGGATGAGGTTTTAGATTTTACCAAGAGGCCAAGACCAATGCCAGGTCAGGTAATAGAGAGCAATTCAGTGCTCTTAAAGTCCATAGCAGAAAAATGGGGTTGTGAGGTCTCAAGGATAGCACCTGTTCCAGACGACCTGGGCAAAATATCTAGTGCCCTAGAGAGTGCATTGAACTCAGATGCACATATAGTTGTGGTATGTGCAGGTTCTTCTGCAGGGAGCAAGGACTATTCTAGGAGGGCCATGGAGAGGTTTGGTAAGGTATTAGTCCACGGGATTTCTGCAATGCCAGGTAAGCCGAGTATACTTGGGATAAGTGATACACATGGTAAACTCATGGTAGGCGCCCCAGGCTATCCAGTTAGTGCAGTGATATGTTTTGAAGAATTATTAAAACCAATTGTATTTCATCTCATTAATCAGCCTGTTCCAGAAAGGGAAAAGGTTGAGGTAATGTTAAATAAAAGGCTCCCCTCAAAGCTTGGTCAGACTGAATTTGTGAGGGTATGTATTGGTAAAGTGGGCAATAGATATGTTGCAAATCCCTTAAAGAGAGGGGCAAGTCTAATAACGTCCATGGTAGAGGCACAGGGGATATTAAAGGTCCCAGAGAGTGTAGAGGGGATTGACCAAGGTAGTTTTGTAGAAGCAGAGCTTTTAGTTGAGAAAAACCACGTTGAAAATACCTTAATATGTGTAGGTAGCCATGACAATATATTGGATTTATTGTCCAATGAACTTATGAGCTTGGAGATTCCAATTAGGCTTTCTTCCACCCATGTTGGTAGTATGGGCGGGCTCATATCTTTGAAAAGGGGTGGGTCTCATATAGCTGGGTCACATTTATATGACCCAGAGACAGGGGATTATAATTTCCCTTTTATTGAAAAATATATCCCTGAAATAGATCTAATGGTGATAAACCTTGCTGTTAGGCACCAGGGGCTTATGATAAAAAAGGGGAACCCAAAGAAAATTCAAGGGATCCAGGACCTGGTTAGGGAAGATGTGATTTTTATAAACAGACAAAAAGGCTCTGGTACAAGGATATTATTTGACGATTTATTAAAAAAACAAGGTATATCACCATCTCTAATCAAAGGATATGACAGGGAAGAATACACCCATATGGAGATAGGTGTAAATGTATTAAGTGGCACAGCTGACGTTGGCATGGGCATTTTTGCAGCAGCAAAGGCCCTGGGACTTGACTTTATTCCCATAACTAAGGAAAGATACGACCTGCTTATCCCAAAGAGGTTTATAAGTGATAAAAAGATCCAAGCCTTGATGGATATAATAAATAGGGATTCTTTTAAGAAAAAAATACTTGCCCTTGGTGGGTATGAGACCCATTTAACAGGTATGATAATGGAAAAAGGTATGGGTATTTAAATCAAATTAATTATAAATTGGAGGTAGTTAGATGAAATTTTTTATTGATACAGCAAATATCAAAGAGATTGAAGAAGCAAAAAAAATGGGATTAATAGATGGTGTTACCACTAATCCTTCACTTATGGCAAAAGAGGGTGGAGACGTAAATGAGATAGCCAAAAAGATATGTGAATTAGTCGATGGACCAGTTAGTTTAGAGGTGATCTCAACTGATTTTGAAGGGATGATAAAAGAAGCCAGGGAGTTGGTAAAATTTGGACCAAATGTGGTTGTAAAGATACCTATGACAGAAGATGGAATAAAGGCATCTTATTTTTTGGAAAGAGAGGGTATTCCAACCAATGTGACCTTGGTATTTTCTCTAAATCAGGCCTTATTAGTGGGAAAAATAGGTGCATCCTATGTGAGTCCATTTGTTGGCAGGTTAGATGATATTGGAGAAAGGGGCATGGACCTTGTTGCAGATATAGTAGACATATATGGTAATTATGGTTTTAAGACAGAGGTGATAGTAGCAAGTATAAGACATCCAGAACATGTGAGGGAGTCTGCTCTTATTGGTGCACATATTGCCACTATTCCTTTTAAAGTAATCAAAAAATTGGCGTCTCATCCCTTAACTGATATAGGACTTGAAAAATTTTTAAATGATGCCAAAAAACTCAAGAAATAAGTAGGTTAGATAAGGATTTCATTCTATCCAAAGACTTAAACCTAGAAACCAAGTTTAGTTTGTTTATAGATAAGGAGCCATGTTTTATGGTATATATTAATGAGAACTTTCTGCGTTTGCAAAAATCCTATTTATTTGTGGAAATAGCCAGAAGGATAGAGGAATTTCAAGAGAAAAATCCTGACATAGAGATAATCAGGCTTGGTATTGGAGATGTTACACTCCCACTTCCAGGAGTTTGCATTGAGGCCATGGAAAAGGCAGTTAAGGATATGGGGAAGGTAGATAGCTTTAAGGGATATGGGCCAGAGCAGGGGTATTTGTTTTTAAGGGAAAAAATAGCTGAGTGGGATTTTTCAAAAAGGGGTGTTTCTATATCACCTGATGAGATATTTGTATCAGATGGTGCAAAGTGTGATACTGGAAATTTTCAAGAATTGTTTTCCAATGAAATAAAAGTGGCAATTCCCGATCCAGTATATCCTGTATACCTAGACACAAATGTTATGGCTGGTAGGGCTGGGGAGCTCTTGGATGGAAGATATTCAAATATCTTGTATTTAGAATGCACAGAGAATAATGGTTTTTTGCCAGAGATTCCAGATACCAGAGTAGACTTAATTTATTTGTGCTTTCCAAATAATCCAACAGGGGCAACTATTTCCAAACAAGAATTAAAAAAATGGGTGGATTATGCCAGGGAAAATAAGGCAATAATTTTATATGATGCAGCGTATGAGGCCTTTATAAGGGATGACGATATCCCCCATTCTATTTACGAGATTCAAGGTGCTAGGGAAGTTGCAGTGGAGTTTAGGAGCTTTTCAAAGACTGCTGGGTTTACTGGGGTTAGATGTGCATATACTGTTGTGCCAAGGGAATGTGTGGGTTATACAAAGAGTGGAGATAAGATATCTTTGAGGGATATGTGGCTTAGGAGACAATCTACAAAATTCAATGGAGTCTCTTATATAGTTCAAAGGGGTGCAGAGGCCATATATAGCAATGATGGGCAAAAACAGGTCAAAGAGTTAATAAATTATTATCTTGAAAATGCCAGGATAATTAAGACCAATATGCAAGGGCTTGGATATACTTGTGTTGGAGGAAAAAATTCCCCTTACATATGGATAAATGGCAGGATGGACTCTTGGGAATTTTTTGATCTGCTCCTTAAAAGATGTGGCATAGTATGTACCCCTGGCATAGGTTTTGGAAAATGTGGGGACGGTTACATCAGGATAAGTGCTTTTAATTTTAGAGATAAAGTAGAACAGGCAATGGATAGGATCAAAACTCACCTAAAGTGAAGTAAGACTTCACTTTAAGGGCTTGCGTCCTTATATAATGAAAAATTTGGGATTTTAAATTTTGGATGGTGGAGGGAAGCGTTGCTTCCTTTTGGCTTGCGCCTATTATAAGGATTTTGTTATTGTTAAAATAGATTCTAAGATAAAGTGGAACAGAGTTCC